>JANYBF010000049.1 GCA_025360895.1 Verrucomicrobiota bacterium | reverse complement strand
CGGCAGGATGCGTCGCCGGTGGCGGCGGGCGCGCGCGAGTTGCGCGAGGAAACCGGTTACGCGGGCGAAAACGCGCGGTTGCTCGGCCAGATTCTTCCGAACCCGGCCATCATGAGCAACACCTGCTACACGGTGCTGGTGGAGAATTGCCGCTGCGTTCACCCCGTTGAGTTTGATCACGGCGAAGACCTGATCACGCGCCTCGTGCCGGTGGCGGAGATTCCTCGCCTCGTGGCGGAAGGCCGGATTGACCACTCGCTGGTCGTTGTGGCGCTATATCACTTTGACCTCTGGCAGCGGCGGGTAAAACTTGAAGGCGCGTGAGGGAACAAAATCAAGAACAGACCGCTTTCACGCATATGCTGCATCGATTAATCGTAGCTTTAACTTTTTTTGTGTTTGTTGCGATTGTAGGCTGCGGGGGGGATTCATCACCAATGAAGACCATCCCAAGTAACTATAGCGGGTCTTACGGTGGAGGGGCAGAAATGATTCAATTCAACACTAACGGGACGTTTGCTCAGCAATTCTATTTGAACGGCGTTTGCAAATATACCAATGAAGGCAAATGGGTAATTGAGAAGAAACCCGGAAAATTTAATCCCACATCCCATATTGTTCTTTCTCCGTTCATATGTGCATTTGATACACGTGCGGGAAAACTGCAACAACCACCCATAAATTACGGCGTCTATTACGCTGATTGGGATGAAAGCCGTCAGCGGATTGAGTTCAATCTGGAGACTGGGTATTTCGTTACTAAAACGAATGCGGTCAGGTAACCTCGGCCAAGAAATACTGGAGAGTGGACAGGATGTGCCTGATGTGTGAGCTAGGGCCAGCAGCGAGCGCTCGCAACAGGGGGACGCAGGCACTTGTCGCGAGAATCGGAGCCTCGCTTCATTCTTCTCCGGTGACCGTGTCGTAGAAGTCGAGGATGTCGCCCTTGACCCCTTTGAGTTCGGCTTCCTTGAACTTGATGGCCGTGCGCGGGTGTTGGTTCAACATGCCGGTGAGGAGGTAGGGCAGGTCGTAGCCCCACAGGAGCTTGGCGCGCATCGGTTCGATGTGATTCTGCACGCAACCGAGCACCGGCCGGAGGTTGTATTTCGGGTTGTGCAGGAAACCCAGCAGCAATTCCATTGGGCAATTGCCCGCGCCGCGGCCCAGGCCGGCCAGCGTTTCCAGCAATCGCCACCGACACCGTCGGGCCGCCGGACACGACCACTTTCACGGACATCAATCCCGGTGATGCCGGCCTCTTCTGCTACCGCTTAAAAGTATAGAAATAACCTGACCACGCGGCGACGACCGCGTACGCGCGCGCGAGATGGAAAAATGAAAACGCGAACCTTTTATTGCCGGTCGCGTCACGGATTGACAAACTCTTGTTGGATGAAAATGCGTCTGTTTTGGATTGCGGCCGGTCTGACCGGGTTGGCGGCAGTGCTGTTAGTGCGATGGCCGTGTGACACCAGCGGCTTCGAACGCTCAATGACGCTCGGCCAAGGCTATCTGGAAAAGGGCGATGCCACCAACGCCATTGTCGCTTACTCGCAATCGGTCAAACTGGCTCCGGAAAGCATTGATGCCCACTTGAATCTGGCCAACGCCTACCTGCTGGCCGGCGACAGCCGGGCGGTCATTGAGCAGTGTCAAGCCGCGCTCGCCCTCGATGACAACAGCGCGGCAGCCTATTACCTGATGGGCTGCGCCTATTTGCGCCTGAACGAAGCGGAGCCGGCGGTCCAGGCGTTTCAGCAATCGCAGAAAATTGAGCCCGCGGTGGACGCCCTTAATTTTCAGCTAGGGGTGGCTCAGGAACGTTTAGGTCATGTGGAGGATGCCATTCGCGAATTTGAAACGTTGGTTCAATTCCAGCCCGACCATCCTTCCGGGCATTATCAACTCAGCCGGCTTTATCAGCGAGTGAACCGGACCGCCGAGGCGGCCCAGGCGCTCACCCGGCATCAAGAGATCCTGGCGAAAAACCCGGGTGCTGCGAGCGGGCCGACGACATTTGAACGCTGCCTCTACACGCAACCCCGAATCGCCTTCAGTCTGGCGCAACCGGAACGCAACGGCATTCCCGTTCGCTTCGTTAATGCGACGGCCGCTGCATTTGGGCAGCAAGCCTCGGTTTATCATGGGCCGGTCGGCGTTTTGGATTACAACCACGACGGGCGCGACAGTCTCTTTGTGATGGAAGGAAATGGCTTCCGGCTTTTGAATAATACCAACGGACGGTTTGCACCGCTCGGCGAATTGTATCCCGCCACCAATGGTGGAGCGTACCGGCGCTGCCTCGTTGGCGACTTGAACAATGATCGTTTCGAAGACGTGGTGGTGTTGGGCGAGCGAGCGTCACATGCTTTCCGATTCGCCACCAATGGTCAGTTTCGCGAGGTAACTTCAGCGGCGGGCCTCAAGAGTCTCCGGGGCCGTGATGGCCTGTTAGCCGATCTCGATTTCACTGGCAAACTCGACTTGCTGGTCGTTTTGCCCGGCGGCGAAGGCTTAACCGCTTACCGCAACCTCGGTAACTTTTACTTCCAGAACAACACGAACTCCGGGTTGCCCGCCGCATTGCCCGGAGTTGAGCAAGTGGCGGTTGAAGACTGGAACGACGAAGATGTGGCCGGAGCATTTGTTTCAAGGATGGCGCAGGCGCCGCTCTTTTTTTACAAACAACGCGCCGGGCAATTTGTGCAAACCAATTTGACCGCGAACTGGCCGGCGGGCAACGCGATCGCGCTGGGCGACTTGAACAACGATCTTCGGGTGGACATGGTGATCGCCGATGACAAGGCGATCCACATTGTTTTCGGTGGCATGAAGGAACGGGTGGACCTTCCGTTGCCGGGATTTCAGGTCAAAGCCCTTTTGCTCCTGGATTATGACAACGATGGTTGGCTCGATCTTGCCGCCTGCGGTAACGGCGTCCGCCTCTGGCGCAACGCTGGCAAAGAAGGGTTTCAGGATGTCACATCCGCGACGGGATTGGATGGACTCGGCGCCGTGGAATCCATGGTGGCGGCTGATTTCGATCAGGACGGCGACACCGACCTGGTAATCAGCACGCTGGGCGGTCTGCAATTTTTGCGAAACGATGGCGGAAACGGGAACCGGCAGTTGAAGTTACGACTGACGGGAAATCGCTCCAACGCCTCGGGCTTGGGCGTCCGGGTTGAACTGGTCTCCGGCAACTGGCGAACCATCCGCACGCTCACCCAGCTGCCGTTTGAAATCGGCGTCGGGAAACATGGGCAGATTGATTTGCTCAAAGTCCGCTGGTTCGACCTGGCGACAACAGTGACGGAAGTGTCCGTGCAACCCCAACCAACCGAGTTGGTGGAACTGATGCTACCAACCGGCTCCTGCCCGTATCTCTTTACCTGGGACGGTCAGGGGTTCAAATTCGTGACCGACATGCTTGGGGCCTCTCCGATGGGGTTACCCATGTCCGAAACACGCTACATTGAGGCGGATCCAGAAGAATACCTGGCACTCGGCAACGAACAGCAGTTTCCCCCCAAGGATGGCCGGTTCGAGCTCAGACTCACCGAGGAATTGAGGGAAGTCCTCTATCTCGACACCGCCCGGCTGGTGATTGTGGATCATCCCGCCGGAACGCTGGTGGAAACCACGAGCAAGCTGCGGGCGGGGAAACCCTTCCCGCCGCACGAACTCTGGACCCTGCGCCCGCTGGCTTCGCTCAAACAGGCAACCCGCAGCGACGGCTTGGATGTCACCAAAGCCTTGGTACGGACAGATCGTCAGATGGTTTCGCCGGTGCGATTGCGCGACCCACAGTTACGTGGTTTGGCCGAGCCGTTTTCCGTCACGATGGATTTTGGTGAACTACCCGCCGACCGGCCGCTCGTTCTGGTCTTGAATGGCTGGCTGCGCTTCGGTGGCGGCATGGCCAATATCGCGGCCTCATTGGACGCCAGCCTGCCGTTCCCTTTCCCCACGCTCGAAGCGGAATTACCCGATGGCACTTGGAAACCAGTGGCGGTTGAAGTTGGGGCGCCGGCCGGCAAAACTAAAACCATCCTGGTGGATTTGGAGAAAAAACTGCCGGTAGGCGCCCGCCGGCTCCGGCTAACCACCGCCTTCGAAATTCACTGGGACTCGGCGGCGCTTTGCGAGAAAGCCGCAGCAGATCAGAACCAGCAAACAACCCTACTGTCCGACCGCACTGATTTACGTTGGCGCGGGTTTAGCAAGCTCGCGCCCTTGCCCGACTATCTCCCGCTCACACCGGAATATGACAAGGTCGAATTCGCGCCGCCGTGGCGCCGCACCCCCGCTGGTTGGTGTACGCGCTACGGCGCCGTGGATGAATTAGTTAAGAATCAGGACGACGCACTGGTCCTCGCGAACGGCGGCGATGAACTGGCGCTGTCGTTCAAGGCCGACCGGCTTCCGCCCAAACCGACCGGCTACGAGCGTAATTTTTTCCTCTATGTCGTCGGTTGGGACAAGGACGCGGATTTCCATGTGGCCGAAGGTTGGCGAGTCGAGCCGATGCCATTCCTCGGCATGGATGACCAAGCCTATGGAAGTCTGACCCGCCCCCCGGGTTTAAGTGAAGCTTGGCTGAGTAAATACAATACCCGTTGGGTCGGTCCCATGATCCTCAGCCGAAAGCAGTCAGTGATCCGCTAGCTGGCTGGCGCGCGGCGAGCTGTCACCGGATTGTGAACAGTCCTTCGCCCACGAAGCGGCGCTATGACTTCGTGGTCTAGGTTATCCTGAATTCTGCTATTGGACCCACCGTTTGAATTTTTCCCTGGGCTGGGCGTGTGGTTTTCCCCAAGGCTTCCTGCACTTGTTGCTCCCAAACGCCGGGGCGGGGCGACCGAGCCTCCTCCCTCCGGGCCTGCGCCCGCGACACGCCCGCTGTGCAGGTGCGTCACGCAAAGCTTCATGCTTTGTTTGTGCCCAACGGTGAAGAAGTTTTCAAACAAACCTTTTGACGTGGATTGGCGGGCGGTTTAGCTATGGCTACTCCCACATTGGAGAAACCAAGGATCAAGCTATGAACACAACCGGCACTACCTCAAAAAACACATTGGCTTCGGATGTTGAAATCAAAGGAAACCTTAAATTTTCCGGCGAGCTCACCTTCGAAGGCAAACTGGACGGCGAAATCCAGACCGATGGCACGTTGCATCTCGGCGACACCGCCGTCATCAATGGCAATATCAATGCCCAGTCCGTCGTCGTCCGCGGCAAGGTCAACGGGAACATCACCGCCAAGGAGAAGATAGACATCAAATCCAAGGCCGAACTCTTCGGCGACATTCGCGCCGCCAGCCTCGCCATCGAGGAAGGGGTCACCTTTGTCGGCAAAACCGAGGTCAATCCCAACAAGGTCGCGCCCACCGCCCCCCTGGTGCGCCCCGGTGAAGTGCCCAAGACGTTCGAGCCCGCCAAACCGCCGGTTCGCTGATCCGGCCTTTGCTCCGGTTCGCAAGGACCAACGTTGAATGCCAGCGAGCAAACAGGACCAGGTCCTGGTGGCCTGCCCGCGCTGCGGACACTCGCAGTCCGAACCACGCACCGCCATTTCGACGAACTGCAATAAGTGCGGCGGGCATTATCACGTCCAGGAAGTCCTTAACCCGGCACCGAAAACGGCCCCGCGCGGGCCGGAACAGCGACAGATCGTATGCTTCGATTGCGGCGCGCAACTGGTGGCGCCGGCCAGCGCCGAGTCCACGATGTGCAAAAAATGCAGCAGCTACGTTGACCTCAAGGATTATCAAATCACCAACGCCATCTTCAAAAACTTCAAGACCAAAGGCGCC
>JANYBF010000042.1 GCA_025360895.1 Verrucomicrobiota bacterium | reverse complement strand
TCGTGGGCGCAATTTGTAAAGGAGGGCCAGACCGCCTGGACCGGTGTCCGCAATTTCGCCGCGCGCCTCCATCTTCGCGGCATGGCCAAGGGGGATCTCGTGTACTTCTATCACAGCGGCGAAGGCAAAGAGATCGTTGGCCTCGCCAAGGTCACGCAGCCGGCGTATTCCGATCCGACCGCACACAAAGGCGATTGGTCGTGCGTGGATCTGGCGCCGGTGAAGGCATTGGCCAAGCCGGTCAGCCTGCAAACCATCAAGGCCGACAAGGTGCTCAAGGCGATGGTGCTGGTGAGGCAATCGCGCCTTTCCGTCTCGCCGGCGACCGGGGAACAGTTCAAACGCATACTCGAGCTTGCCGCCACGAAAATCTAACAACGATTTCCGCGCCGTCATCTTCGACATGGATGGGGTGATCGTGGACAGCGAACCGCAGCACGAACAGGCCTTTCTCGAAGTGGCGAACGCGATTGGCTACGGTGCGACGCACGGCGTGAGTTGGGCCGATTACGTGGGCCGGTCGGATCGTGAGCTGTGGGTGGATTTCGTCGCCCGCCACAAACCGCCACAGTCGTTGGAGCAGTTGTTGAAGCTGAAGCGCGACCGGGTGCTGGAGATTCTCCAGCGGGACCAGCCCGTGTATGCCGGGTTGGCGGAGCTGGTCGAAAAACTGGCGCGGGTCTGCCGCCTTGGCCTGGCTTCGGGTTCGGAACGCGCGGTGGTCGAAGCGGTGCTTTCGCTGCGAGACCTGCGCCGTCATTTTTCCGCCACCGTCAGCGTTTCGGAAGTCAAGCGGGGCAAGCCGGAACCGGAAATTTTTCTACACACGGCGGAGCTGCTCGGGGTTGCGCCGGCGGAATGCTGGGTGATCGAAGATTCGAAGCCGGGCGTGGCCGCCGCCCTTGCGGCCGGCATGCGCGTGATCGCGATTACCAACACGCACCCGGCGGTCGAACTCCAACCGGCAACGGTCGTGGTGGAGAACTACGCGGAGATCGAGCAATTGTTGCTGGGCAAGTAAGGCGAAAAGCACCAAAAACCAACCTCCAACATCCAGAGAACCACCAAGTTTCAATCTTCAAACTATTTGCGTGCGACTTTGCGTTCTCATTTCACCTTAAAGTCGGGGGCAGTTGGTTACGCCCCGTGAAGCTTGGTGTTTGAAGTTTCTTTGGAGATTGGAGCTTGGAATTTGGAGTTTTGTCCATTACAACACCGCGCGCCCCATGCCAAAGCCAACGTCGGAAAAACCGGATATGCACAGCGAGGAGTTCCTCCAATCGCTGATGCGCAAACAACTTAAACTCTCCATCGCCTGCGCCCTGGCGTTCTTGGTGGTGTTGCTCGGCCTGCCACTGGCGAATTATTTCTGGCCGGAACTGATGGCGACACGGGTTCTGGGTGGGTTCACTCTCACGTGGTTTATGTTGGGCATTGGTTTTTTCCCGACCGTCTGGTGCATCGCGTTCTATTTCATCCGCCGCTCGATTGCGCTCGAAGAAGAGGAGGCGGCGGAGGTGTCCCGCGAAGGGACGAAGGAGGCGAAGGAACAGTGATGCACGTTGAACAGGTTGGAAAACAAGTCCTGGATGCGGCGTTTCACGTTCATACCGTGCTTGGTCCTGGCCTGCTGGAGTCGGTTTACGAGGCAGCGCTGGCGATGGAATTGCGCAAGCATGGTTTGCGAGTGGAAGTGCAAAAGGCAATTCCGGTCATTTACGAAGGGCAACAGTTGGACGTGGGTTTCCGTGCTGACTTGATCGTGGAAGGTTTGGTGCTGATCGAGTTGAAGTCTGTCGAAGCCGTCACGCCGTTGTTTAAGAAGATTACCAACAACTACGTGCGCTTGATACCGCTGCAACTTGGGTTCTTGATCAATTTCAATGTGGCGCACCTCAAGGACGGGATCACGCGCGTCGTGAACGGGATTGATGGCAAACCTGTTTGGTTTCGAGAGCAAATGTCCCACGAAGGGGCGAAGGAAGCGAAGGCATGAAAAAGGTTTCCTTCTCCGACCTTCGTCTCCTTCGCCCCTTCGCGGGACACCTGCTTTTATGCAAATAGACCCCTACATCCTCGCCTTCAGCTTCGTAACCGTTGCGGCCGCGGTCTTCATGGGTTTCTGGTCGGCGCGGAAATCCAAGACCGCCAGCGATTTCTTCGTGGCGGGCCGGAGCGTGAGCGTGGGTTGGAACGCCAGCGCCATTTCCGGCGAATACCTCAGCGCCGCCAGCTTCATGGGCATCGCGGGCATGGTGATGTCGAGCGGCTACGATGCGCTGTGGTATCCGGTATGTTACGCGTGCGGCTATTTGTTCCTGCTGCTGTTCATCGCCGGGCCGCTGCGGCGGTTCGGCGCTTACACGATCCCGGATTTTGCCGAAGGCCGGTTCGATTCGCCGCTGTTCCGCAAGATCGCTGTCGTGTTCGTTTTATTCATAGGATTCTTCTA
>JANYBF010000040.1 GCA_025360895.1 Verrucomicrobiota bacterium | reverse complement strand
CGCTGGTGAGCGGAGTCTGTGCGGAGGAATTCAATCTTGAAACTGCCACCGCTGCTGCCCAAAAGGGAGATGCCAAGGCACAGTATTACCTGGCCAGATGCTACGCTCACGGCAACGGAGTGCAGCAGGACTACACGAAAGCGGCTGAACACCTTCGCCAGGCGGCCGGGCAGGGTTATGCTTATGCCCAGACCGACCTCGCGGCTCTTTACACCAAGGGCCTGGGTGTAAAAACGGATTTTCAAGAGGCGTTCAAGTGGTACCAGAAGGCTGCCGAACAAGGGGATCCGCTGGCTCAGCATGGTCTGGGCATCGCCTTCTTCAACGGACGCGGGGTGGCAAAAGATTTGAACGAGGCAAAAAAGTGGTGGCTAAAATCTGCTCAACAGAATCAGGTTGAGGCTCAAAATGATCTCGGACAACTTTATTTCCAAGGCGCTGCCGGTGGTACCAACCGCGTCAGCGACTACGAAGCAGCAGCCCGGTGGCTTCGCAAAGCCGCGGAACAGGGTTATGTGGACTCCATGAACAACCTGGGTTTTTTGTACGAACATGGGTTCGGAGTGAAAAAGGATTATCCGGAAGCGGTCAAATGGTATCGAGCGGCCGCCGAGAACGGGAATGCCAAAGCCCAGGGAAATCTGGGAACGCTCTACGAGGAAGGCAATGGCGTCCCACATGATTTTGTGCAGGCGTACGTTTGGTTCAAATTGAGCGCCAGCCAGGGCGATCCGATCGGGAAACATTATGTGGGAGACTACCTCGCAAATGAGCGGCTCACCCCCGGCGAACTGAACAAAGCGGAGAAAATGGTCGCTGACTTCCTCGCCCGGCAGGCGAAGACGAAAATTGGCCCGTCGAAATGATTTTGCACCCGATTTCTTTCGGAAGCGGCAACTCACGACGGAGAGATGTCACGGCAAAAAAAAAGGGCTGGCCAACTGGCCAGCCGTTGAACCACCATCAACTCGCGAACCTTACTGAGCGCCAACACGGTAAAACCGGGTGGCATCCGTGGTCACATCCAGCAAGGAATCGGTTAACCCATTACCAATGAGTGTCGTGGGCGAGACCGACCAGCTTGATACCGGCTGGGTAAGCCCCGCGCTGTTGGTGTAGTAGAGGCTGTAAGTAGCCCCATTGGTCGTGGTGAAATAAACCGTCGAGGTGCCACCGGAACGTGTGATCTGTACGATTTGCGGCGGCGGCGGCGGTGGCGGCGGTATCACCGCGGCGGCGGCGCGGGTGAAGGTCATGCTCCCATTGGGATTAAGTTCAAAATAACCCAGGAAGTACGCCGACCCGGTGGTGCTGCCCGTGTCCGGATCCGAGTAACCCGTGGGGCGTGACCGGTAAAGGTCCGAACGCACCGCCGCACTAAAGCTGGCTGGCGTCGTGCTTTCCACCACGGTCGGCAGGCCATACGAGCCGTTGGGGCCAAACCCCGTGTTGTCCAGGAAGTAGCTGTAATCGTTGCGCGACTGACTCACGCCGTCCCACGCCGGTTCCAGCGCAAGGTAAGCCGTGTTGTTGGCGTTGCTATTCGCCGTGGCGATCGCAAGCGCACCATTGCCCATCCCCAGCATGTCCTGCCGGGTCCCGGATTGAGTGCTGGGGGAAGCGCGATTCGGCGGTACCGACTGGTTGCTCACATTCGTGCGCGGCACGGTGTACCAAATCGTGGTAACCTGAAAACCCGCCCAGGTGCCAAAGGCGCCCGGGAATGTCGAAGAAACCGACCAACTAAGATTGCTGATTCCAGTTGGAAATGCCGCCGCTAGTTGGCTGGGAGTATAATTGCTGATCCCAATGGTAGTGCCGATGGACAACGCCTCAATATTGGTGATGTTGCCAATGTTGACCACTAATTCGCTGCCGTTGGTGCCGGCACCCGGCTTGCGAAAGCCTGCCAGCACGCTGCCATTCTGTTGGCTGCTATATTGGAAATTGGTTCCCCAGCCCGGCGGGAGGTTGGTATTGGCATCAATCGTGAGACTGTAAGCCTGCGAGTTCGAGCAACCACCCGCATCCACCGCCGACACCGTGAAGCTCGAGACCCCGGCATTGTGCGTAGTGCCCGAGAGCAGACCCCCGCTTGCCAAGGTGAGTCCACTGGGCAGACTGCCCGAAATCAGACCGAACGTGTAAGGTGCCGTCCCACCGCTGGCGCTGATCGTCTGACTGTAGTTGGACGCCTGCAATCCGTTCGGCAGCGGGCTGCCCGGACTCAGCGCCACCGAAGAAACGGTCACTTGCACGGAATCACTCGCCGTAAAACCCACCGCGTCGCTCACCGTAACCGTGTAGGTCGTCGTGGTGGTCGGTGAGGCCGACGGGTTTGCTGCCGTCGCATCGCTCAACCCATTCGTCGGACTCCAGACATAAGTCAGTGTCCCTGACCCGCCACTGCCGGTGGGGCTGCTGCCGAGAACCGCCGGCGAACCCAGACAGATGACCGCGTCGTTGCCGGCATTGGCCACCACGGTGGCTCCGGCGCGAGTGAAGGTCATTGTGCCATCGGGATTCAGTTGGAAATAACCCACGCAGTAGGCCGCTCCAGTAGAGCTGCCGGTGTCGGGGTCCGAGTAACCCGTGGGGCGCGACCGGTAAAGGTCCGCGCGCACCGGCGAGCCGAAGCTCGCAGGCGTTGTCTTTTCCACCGCGCTCGGCAGACCAAACGAGCCATTGGGGCCAAACCCCGTGTTGTCCAGAAAGTAGCTGTAATCGTTGCGCGACAGACTCACGCCGTCCCACGCCGGCTCGCTGACCAGAACCGGGGTATTATTCTCGTTGCTGACCAAAGTGCTGGAAATCGCCAGCGCGCCGTTGCCGACTCCGAACATGTCCTGCCGGTATCCGCCTTGAGTGCTGGCGGAAGCGCGATTTGGCACCGCCGACTGGATGCTCACATTGGCGCGCGGCTGGGTGTACCATAGCGTTGTCACCTGATAATTGGACCAACTGCCGAAGGCGCCCGGTACGGCCGCCGAAACCGACCAACTGAGATTGCTGAAACCATTGGTAAACGACTCGGAAAACTGGCCGGGGGTATAGTTGCTGACGGCAACCGTCGTGCCGACGGCTTGGTTTTCAAAATTGGTAATGTTGCCAAGGTTCACGACCAATTCATGGGCATTGGTGCCTGCCCCAGGCTGCCGGAAGCCCGCAATCGTGTCGCCATACGGATCGTACTGGAATTGGGCGCTCGCGTAG
>JANYBF010000027.1 GCA_025360895.1 Verrucomicrobiota bacterium | reverse complement strand
CAACACACTGGATTTGCTCCGGAGCACCACGACGGTGCGCCCCCTCGATGAAGCCGCGCTCAAGCAATTCGGTGACCTCACCTCTCAAACCCTCGCCGCGTTGCAAACGGGTCAACTGCCCCCTTTGCCTCCGACCACCCTTGATCCAAAGGTAAAGGCCGCAATGGCAGCGGTGGAAAATTCCAAGCCGGAAAGTGAAATCACGCCTTTGCTCTTGACTTTGACGGCAACAGATTTGGACGCCGCGTTGAAAAATGCCCACGAACGGGCCCAGGCTTTTGACCTAGCCTTGCAACCGGTGAATGAGGCCACGGACCGAATTGATATAAACCTCGCGGCAACGCCTTCGAGTGACGCAACTCGAAACTTTACGGCGGCACGCTTACGTTACACCGCCGCCCGGTACGATGCGGAGGCACGATTGAATCAATTCATTGCCAATGTGTTGGAACTGCAAGTTCGTATCAACAACCTCGCCGCCGAACGGCATCACCTCCGCAGCGGATGGTTCTTCTTCGGCATGCTGGCGGCACAGGCGGGCGTAATCATTTCTACCTTCGCCATTGCCGCCCGGAAACGCAACCTGCTCTGGTCGCTGGCGGCCATCGCTGGCTTGGGGGCGGTTTCGTTCGCTATTTACGTTTACGTGCGCATGTAGGCGAGAAACGCGACTGGCTTGCGAGCCGCAGGCATTGCCGCAACGAAATCAACTTTCGCGTTACCTACTGCGACCGGGCTTGGCGGTTTTGTCGCGCTCCAACGTCTCATCCTCCCACGACGCCGGATCGTCAAGGGATTCGAGATGCGTGAAAACGACGGCCTCGGGCAACGCACGGCGAATGTCGCCCTCAATGCGCTCGAGCAGTTCATGGCCGCGTTGCACCGTCCATTCGCCCGGTACCAGCACATGGACCGAGACAAATTTCTGCGCCCCTGCCTGCCGCGTGCGCAACGCGTGGAATTGCACGCCGCCCGCCGCGTAATCATCCAGAACCTTCCGCACTGCCGCCACATCCTTCGCCCCCAGAGCCTTGTCCATCAGCCCGCCAACGGAGCGCCGCACGATACCCACGCCCGTCCAGATGATGTTCGCCGCCACGAGCAACGCGACAACGGGATCCAGTTGATGCCAACCGGTGAGCGCGACGGCGCCCACACCCACCAGCACACCCACCGAAGTCCACACGTCAGTCAGCAAATGGCGCGCGTTGGCTTCGAGTGTGATCGAGTTGTGCTTGCGCCCCGCCCTCAAAATCACCAGCGCGACGACCAGGTTGACGACCGAAGCCACGACCGAAACGGTCAGGCCGACCCCAAGTTCCCGCAACGGTTTTGGCGTCACAAGCCGCATGACAGCCGCGACGGCAATGCTGATGGCCGCCACCAGAATCAAGCTGCCTTCGACGCCACTGGAAAAATACTCCGCCTTGCCGTGACCGTAGGTATGGTCTTCGTCCGCCGGTCGTGCCGCCACCGTCAACATCGCCAGCGCCATAATCCCACCGACGAGATTTACGACCGACTCGATCGCATCCGAAAACAAGCCCACCGAGCTAGTAATAAAATAGGCTCGCGTCTTAAGTGCAATAGTGATTACCGCCGCCGCGATGGAGAGCAGGCGAAGCGGGTTAGTCGGGAGCGATTCACGCGAGCGGATTAAAACACTAAGCAATGGGGTTCGCCAAGCTTAGAGCGTCAAATTTCGTGCCGGGACAGATCGTTACCCAATTCAAAGGCACGAAGCTTGATCCATGATGATTATTTTTCCTGCGCCGGTTTCAGCGCCGCATCATCCAAGTCGAGGCGGTAGAGGATTTGGTTGTATTCGTAGCGCGGCGTGGGGTGCGGGTGGTTGGCGAAGGTTTGCGTGTACGTGCCCTCAAAAAGCAGCACGGCCGAATTGGTCGGCGTGAACTCGGGATGCAGGCGCGGATTGTAGAACGTATAGTTGTCGTGGCTCAGGATCTTGACGGCCTTGCCCCACGGGCCTGTCGGCGTTTTTGCTTCCGCATACCAGAGTTCGCCGAACGCGGACGGCTTGCCGAACTTCTCCATGAATACAGTCACCCAGCGTTGGCGCCACGGATTCCACGCGATGTGGCCGCTGTGCGGTTTGACGGTGGCGCCATCGGGAGAAGCGAGCGCAGGCGGCGGGGTCAACCCTTCCCAAGTGTTGGTATTCTGCCACGCCTCGAACGTGGCGGGACAACGCAGCGTGGGGAACGGATTACCAAACAACACCCACTCGCGACCAGTCACGTCTTTCCACAACGCGGGTTGACCATCGGGCAGCGGCGGTGGTTTTGGCGTGGCTTCGGACTTCATCCATAACACCCGCAGGCGTTCAAAGTTGCTCGTGGCATCGTTCCACACGCAAAGTCCCCATTCGTAGGCTTCGAGCGGCGGTTTGATTTTCATGTAGGAAGCCACGAGCTGCGCCGCGCCGGTTTGGTCGGGCAGACTGATGTAAGCGGTGATCCAAGTTGGACCGTTGCCCGGCATTTTGGCGACCGCGCGCGGTGCGCCTTGTTCGTTCGTGAAATAATCCAGTTTGAGCCGGAGCGGAGGTTCAAAATTTTTGAGCGGTTGAATCGCGCTGGTGGCACTG
>JANYBF010000004.1 GCA_025360895.1 Verrucomicrobiota bacterium | reverse complement strand
AATGACTCAGACCGCCAAAACTGGCTTGAAAAAGTTCATGGGCTTCTGCGCGAAGCCCGCATAGGATACATCTTAGTTCGGTTGGTTGATCCGGTGTTTGGTCTTTGTGACCAGCAGACGGTTGCTCAGATTCAGGGGCTTGGGTTGCGCTCATTTTGTACCATTATGAATTGATCGCCGCCGCTTTTTACGGACGGTATATTCTGTGAGTTTGATAACAGCTTGCATCACGGAGTGAGCAAGCTGGTTGGGGTCTTGGGGACGTTTCGGTTTATGGTTTTTCTTCACCTGTCGAATCTCGCTCCGGCTGGCCAAGAAAAAAAGTCAGGATTCAAAAGGGGCCACTACCCCAATTGTCCCGGGCTTGCCGAAACGCGACTTCCTCGCGACAATGCGCCCATGATTCCTCTGCGGTCACGCAAAGCTCCGGGCATTTACGTTTGCGGTGCCAGTCCCCTGCCCGGCTTGCTTGCGCTTTTCATTAGCCTGAGTATTGCCCTCGCGGCGACGATGCCGGAACCAGCCACGCTCACTTTGACCGGCGACTGGCAGATCAGCGTCACTGCCCGCAATGCGGAGGATCAACCCATCACGGCCAAGTTGGACGTTACGCCACCAGCGTTGCTTACCGTGAAGGCGGAGAAATTTGCCACCCTGCCGCTCTTTAATCCCAAGGCGGGCGGTTGGGTGAAGGGGGCTGCCCTGGCTGCCGTCAAGGCGCAGGAATGCACCACTCCACAATTGCTCGAACCGGAAAGCCTGGAACTGCACACGGGACCGGAACAGGATGCGCCACAACTGACGCGGGGAACGGATTACGAGGCGGACCTCGCGTGGGCCACGATCGGCCGATTAACAAACGGCGTGCTCAAAGAGGGCCAACCGGTGCTTGCCACTTACCGGCACGGTTTGCTGCGGCTTGATTCGATCGTGCTTACCCACGACGGGCGCATCGTGCTCCGACCGGGCGAGGCGCGATCCGCCGCGCCCGTTCCGCCGGCTTTGGCCGAAGGCGAACGCCGCTTGGCCAATGTCTATCTCCCCGGACGCATTTCCAAACTCGAGCCGGAACATCTCTTCCAGGTTCTCGAAACCACTTTTCCCGAATCGCTAATTGCAAAGCCTTCACCCGCTGAAAAATTTGCGTCGCGCACGATGGCAAAACTGCGGGCGGGTCAGCCGTTGCGGATACTGGCTTGGGGCGACAGCGTCACCGTCGGTACGTTCGTTCCAGACTGGGAACATCAGCGTTGGCAGGATCAGTTCGTCACCCGGCTACGCGCGCGCTTTCCAAAAGCGCAAATCGAACTCATCACCGAAGCGTGGGGCGGACGCAACACCTCGAGCTACCTCGCCGAATTACCCGGCAGCGAGCATAATTACGCCGAGAAGGTACTCGCGCAAAAGCCCGATCTCATCGTGTCGGAATTCGTCAACGACGCCTGGATGAATGAGGCACAAGTGGCGGATTACTACGGAAAGCTCCTCGCCGATTTCAAAACCATCGGCGCGGAGTGGGTCATCCTCACACCACATTATGTCCGGCCGGAGTGGATGGGCCTGACGCAGGAGCGCGAGATTGACGACGATCCGCGGCCCTACGTGAAGGGGCTGCGGCTGTTCACGGCAAAAAATCAGTTGGCGCTGGCCGACGCTTCGTTGCGCTACGGTCGGCTCTGGCGGCAAGGCATTCCGTACTCGACGCTGATGTTAAATTCCATCAACCACCCCGACGCCCGCGGCATGAGCTTGTTTGCCGACACCCTGATGGCGCTATTCCCCGAGCCCGCCCACCCACCCACACCATGAACCTCAATCAAACCCGACCCATGGCGGCACTCGGCTTGTCGCTGTTACTGCCCCTCGCCGCGCAGTCGGCGGATTGGCCGCAGTTTCGTGGACCGAATCGCGATGGCGTCTGGAAGGAAACCGGCATTCTCAAAACCTTCCCGGCGGAAGGATTGAAGATCCGCTGGCGCGTGTCCGTGGGCCCGGGCTGGTCAAGTCCGGTCGTGGCCGGAGGCCGGGTTTTCCTGACCGACATGCGGTTGGACAAACCCAAGGCCTGGGAGCGCATCCACTGCTTCAAGGAATCGACCGGCAAGCTGCTCTGGAGCCGGGAGTCCGAATTGGTTTACCCGGAATTTGCGTTCAACCCCGAGCAAGGCGGCGGTCCGGCCGCGACACTGATCGTCGAGGCCGGAAAGGTTTACTGGCAGGGCCGAAGCGGTCAGGTGGATTGTCTGGACGCGCTCAGCGGCAAAGTCATTTGGGAAATCCATTTGGACACGAAATACGAAGTCGGGATACTGAGTGTCCGTGGGTCACCGTTGATTGAGGGGAATCTTTTGATCCTGGTCGCCGGCGCCAGGCCGGGTGGCTGTGTCGTCGCACTCGACAAGCGGACGGGGAAGGAGGTTTGGAAGGCGTTGGATGACCCCAAGTCCAGTAGTTCACCCATGATTGTCGTGGCCGGCGGGAAACGGCAGTTGATCGTCTGGACTGGCTCGTCTGTGACTTCCTTGAATCCAGTCACGGGCGAAACTTACTGGCGGGAAATGATGGTAACGAGCGGCAACGATTCGATTCCCACTCCGGTCGTTCAGAAAGATCGGTTGCTGATTTCCGGCTTGATGTTTGAATTAAACGCCGACCAACCGACCGCCAAGGTGCTCTGGCCGGAATCGAGAGCCGCTGCCAAACGAATCTTGAGCAACACTTCGACGCCGCTGTTGCAGGGCGACTACGTTTACTCCGCGAAATCCAGCGGCGAACTGGTCTGCCTCGAAGCCGGTACCGGCAAACAGGTTTGGGGCACAACCAACGTGACCGGGCTGAAATTCGGCGCCAGCATCCACCTGACGCCTAATGGTGAGGCCGTGTTTCTTTTTACGGACGAAGGAAACTTGATTCGGGCGGAACTCACGCCCCAAGGCTACCGGGAGATCAGCCGGGTGCATCTGCTCAAACCAACTTCAATTTTGGCGACTCGAAGGCTTGCTTGGGTGCCGCCGGTTTTCGCCAACCGTTGTGTCTTTGCCCGCAACGACGAGGAACTGGTCTGCGCCGCGCTGGCCGCGAAGCCGTAAAACGGTGAGTCGCCGGAACCTTGGCCCACATTTTCGTTTTGCTTGTTTCTGCCGGACCGCTTAAGAGAAAGAAATGATTTCCGCTCAACCGCTTTCGCTCTGGCCCGGTATCGCCAGTGGGATGCTGCTGTTCGGCCTGGTGGCGACCGGCCGAAGTGACGACGGGCAACTGCAACTTGGGTTGCGATCCCGCATCAAAACCAATGACAGCGCCAAAGCAGAGTTTGCCGTCGTCAATAAGAAGGCGACGTGGGAGCCCCAAAAAACCGCGCTCATCATTTGCGACACGTGGGACGATCACTGGTGCCAATCGGCATCCCGCCGGGTGGCGGAACTGGCCGGCCCGATGAATGAAGTGGTGAAGGCTGCAAGAGCGAAAGGGGTGTTCATTATTCATTCGCCCAGCAGCGTCGTGGCCTTTTACAAGGAAACGCCCCAACGGAAGCGGGCGCAAAACGCGCCCTTGGCAAAATCCCCGGTACCATTGGCCACGGCGGAACGTTGGGGCACCACTTGGTGCTGGCCGGACGCCGCGCGGGAAGGCCCGTTGCCGGTGGATGACTCGGACATGGGCTGCGACTGTCCGGTGAAGTGCCAGATTCGCGAAGCTTGGACCCGACAGATCGCCACGATTGAAATCGCCGAGGCCGACGCGATTACGGACAACGGGCAGGAGACTTACAATTTGCTGCAAGCCCGCGGCATCGAAAATGTTATGCTGATGGGCGTACATTTGAACATGTGTGTGTTGGGCCGGCCCTTTGGTATCCGGCAGCTGGTCAAGGTTGGGGGAAATGTCGCGTTGATGCGGGATATGACCGACACGATGTACGATCCGCGTTCATCGCCCAAGGTCAACCATTTCGCGGGAACCGGGCTGGTGGTCGAGCATGTCGAGAAATACTGGTGTCCTTCCTTTACCAGTTCGGACATTACGGGCCGCCCGCCGTTCCGTTTCAAAGACGATCCGCAACCGCGGCAGGATTGATTGACCCGAGCACAACTGCGCTCAATGCCATTCCCCACTCAAGCGCGCTCAAAACAATTTCACGTTTTCAAGCCACCACCCGGCCCATGGCCGGATCACTGAAGCTTTCCTTGCCGGTTTCGATATGTCCGGCATAACGCTGTTCAAAATGCGACGCGTCCTGCACACGGATACGCAGATCGTGCCAGCCATGACTCTTGCCCAGCTCCAGTGTGAGATTGACGCTGGCGTCCTTCGTGCCCGCCACACCCAGTTCAATTTTGCGACCGGCACTGCCGTAGGCAAGGTCGTCCACCAAGACGGTGAGCGGACGTTTTGTTTCCCGGTTTACCAGCCGCAAAACCACGTTCGAAGCTGATTCGAGTTTCACGTCCAGCGCCGGATCATCGGCACCGCCAATGAACTCACGATAGAAACCGTTGGGGCCGTGAACGCGGAGGTGGTACTGGGCGTTTTCAAAATCGCTCAGCGCCCATTCACCGGCAAGGCGATCGCCGGCGGATACCGCATAATCCCAGGTGCGGCCATTCGCAAACAGCTTGGAATCCTTGCCAACGCCACGCACTTTTCCGGGCGCATAGACGTGGAAGGGCGCACCCGCCGCTTTTTCGCCGAAGGATTCCTTGCCCGCCGCGAATTGGATGACGAATGATTTCCGATCAGCGCTCAAAGTACCGTCCACCGCGAGTTCATAGGGCAAGGCGCAGGCGGGGCGTACGCCCTTTTCCTGCTGGGGCCCCAAGGGGATCGCCTGCGGGGTTTCGCGAGCCTGGGTTATCTGGCCGGCGTCCAGCTTTTTGAAGTCATTCGGAACCTGCTTGAACTGGGCTTGGTAAATCGAGCTGAGAAAGGGGTCACGTTGCACCGGTTTGGGCGAATCAACCTTTTCACCATGGTACGGCCGGAACACGGAACTGAGGTCGCCACAGACCACCCGCCGCCAGGTGCTGATGTTGGTTTCCCGGACCGGCTGACCGGTTTTGTGGCTCAGGATTTTTTCCAACATTTGCAGGACCGAGGTGTGATCGAACACTTGCGAACACACAAAACCGCCCCGGCTCCACGGCGAAGCGATGACCAACGGCACGCGAAATCCCAGGCCAATCGGAGCGGTGTGACCAGCGGCTTGTGACTCTCCGTCTTGATTGGGGAGCACATGCTCGGCGGCGGTGTCAATTCCGGCCGAGGCCATGCCGGTTTCAGGCCGATCCGGTGCCGGCGGCACAAACGGCGGCACATGGTCGTAGTAGCCGTCATTCTCGTCATAACAGAGAACGAAGATGGTCTTCTTCCACACCTCGGGATTCTGCGTCAGGATGTCGAGGGTCTCGCTGAGATACCAGGCGCCATACCACGGCGCGCCCGGATGATCGGAAAAGTTTTCCGGCGCCACGATCCACGAAACGGTCGGCAACTTGCCGGTGCGGACATCCTCGCGAAACTGATGAAGCACGTCGCCTTTCGGCACCTGCATCCGGTGTTCCTGGCCACCGTCACGATAGGTCAAGGTGGTGAGTTCGCGATAATGCGGATCGCTTTCGTTGGTGGTAAACGCTTTGCGGAAAAGGTTCTTTTCACGGGCCGACAACTTCGCAAAATTGGCTTCGGTGTATTCCACTTGATGGCGACGAACCTCGTCGAGTTCCGCGCGCGTTTTTGCGAGTTTTTTCTTGGCCGCGTCCGTGGCGGGCGGTTGGCTCTCCAACTTTTCCAACGCGGCGGTCAGGGCCTTCTCCCGTGCCGGCAGGTATCGGCGATAGGTTTCACTGAAGCGGACGTGGTATTGCGTAAACCATTCGATGGGATTGTCGGTGAAATTTGCGAGCCAATTTTCCGCCGGCCCTTCGAGTCCGGTATCGAGACTCACCTCGTTCTGATAAATGCGCCAGGAGATGCCGGCATCCTCCAGGCGTTCAGGGAACGTTGTCCAGTGCGCTTCGGAACCATAATCCACGTCGGAGTTCCATACGTTCGCCTTGGAATGGATCGAAGGTTTTTCGCGAATGGTACCGGTCCAAAGATAAAGGCGATTGGGCGTGGTGCCGGTCAGTGAGGAACAAAAATTCTGATCGCACACGGTGAACGCATCGGCGAGCGCGTAATAGAAAGGGATGTCCTCGCGATTATAGTAACCGAGCGTCAATGGAAGTTTGGCGTATTCCTTGTTGCCGGAAGGCTTGGCTTGCAACCAGCGATCATGCTTGCCGCCGTTGCGGGCTTCAGTCTGGTCGCCCCAGGAATGTGGCAGCGAACTCATCCATGTCGCTTTGGTGTCCTTGATGTTCAGGCGAAACGGCACATAAGTTTCATCGCGGGCATTGGTCTGCAGCCAGACCGGATTGCCATTGGGCAGCGTGATCGCCCGCGGGTCATTGTAGCCGCGCACACCTTTAAGCGTGCCGTAACAATGATCGAACGACCGGTTTTCCTGCATTAAAATCACCACATGCTCGGCGTCCAAAAACGTGGTGCCGGGCGCGGGATCAATGGCAAAGGCCTTTTGAATCGAAGCCGGCAAACCTCCGACCAAACCGCCCCCCGCCGCGAGCAGGGCTGCCTTCTTTAGAAAATCTCGTCGTGTATCCATATTTAAAAATTGTGCAGCTACGAAAACTGTTTTGAAGTTGGCGGATTCAAACCGATCTGGCAAGTCGTGGTGCGAAAACAAACTGGGCCTTCCGGAACCTGTCAGTCGGGCGACGCTTTGATTTCGTGAAACAACCAGGCGCGAGCGTAGGCCCACCAACGCTTGGCCGTGGCTTCGGAGATGCCGAGGACTTCGGCGGCCTCCTCAATCGTCAGGCCGACAAAGTAGCGCAGCTTGACCAATTCGGCCTGCTGCGGTTCGATTACGGCGAAGCGGTCGAGGGCTTCATTGAGGGCGAGCAATTGGTCGTCCGGAGCGGGGCTGGCGATCTCGATTTCGTCCACATCCAGGTGTACGGCGCCGCGTCGTTGAGCATGCTTGCGGCGGGCCCGGGCGATGAGGATGCGGCGCATGGCCTCGGCTGCGGCGCCAAAGAAGTGCGCGCGGTTCTGCCACGACTGATTCGGCGGGGCCACGAGTTGCAGCCACGCTTCGTGAACGAGCGCAGTGGGCTGGAGCGTGTGACCGGCGGGTTCACTGGCCATCTTGTGCGCGGCCATGCGGCGCAGTTCATTGTAAACCACCGGCTGTAGTTCGTCGGTGGACTTGGCGTCGCCTTGTTCAATGGCGGTGAGGATGCGGGTGACATCGCTCATGGCTTGGCGGAAACCGCATTCGTGGCGGACGCCGGTATCGTCGAGGCCAGCCTCCCGCCAAGGACCTGAACGCGCAGTGGGCGATCGTTTTTGGAAACCATCGTCCCGACCGGCACCGCCGTTGAATACTCTGGCCAATCCCAATCGAGGTTCATGGTCTTCAAGCGTTCACGAATGGTCCGCAAGTCCCAGCGATGAATCGCGCCCGCGTATCTTGCGGCCACGACGAGTTGGGTTCCGTCGGGCGTGAAACTCATCCACGTGGAAAGGTCGCCCTGCGGATCCTCGAGTTTGGCCACGATCCGTCCCGAATTGATTTCTTTGAGATGGATGAGGCCGGGCGCCATTTCCAGCGCCATCAATTTGCCGTCGGCGTTGAAGGCGACGTGTCCGGGATAAAGGCCAATGTCCCGCGGCATTCGGCGACTCACTTCCAGGGTACTCAGATCGTAGAAGGTAAAGTCCTTGGCGCGAGCCACGATCATTTCTCGATTGTCCGGAGTGAAATAGGCGCGCGACATCAAACCCGCCTCCAACTCCTTGAGCAGTTCGCCGCTTTTCCCATCCCAAAGTCTCACGACTTCCGAATGCCAGCCGCTGGTGGCCAGTCGCTCCCCATCTGGACTGAGAGCCACGAAGCCCGCCAGTTTATGCGGCATTGGCGGAAGGCGCACGGATTCGTTGGCAAGATCGAGAACCACGGCCTGACCAGCGCCTTCGCCCACGACCGTCAGCGTCAGGTCGTCGCGACCTTTGGCGATCCGGGTGGGGCGGGCCGACTTGAAGCCCCTTTTCGGATTTCGGGTTAAAGAGCTAGGAGCCGACGTCAGGAGGCTCTGACTTCCGCCGAAAAACACGCGGATCTGTGAGTCTCGTTACCTCGGCCCCTACGGAACGAGATGTTTTTGAACGGGCAGTTAGCGGGCTGCCCAAGGAAAGAAAATATTCCGTTAGCCTTTTCGCCGGAGTTTGGCGCATGATGGGGTGGAACGCGATCAATGAACTAATTTTAGAAACCCAAGCCCGATTCACTCATGAAAACAAAACATAGACTCCACCTGTGGTACCTGGCGCTGTTGTTCCTGCCAAGTTTCGCGCACGCCCAAAGCACGGCGTTCACCTATAACGGCTGGCTTAATACTTATGGGAACCTCCGGTAACTACATTTCGGGGTTGAATTGATGGTTTGGGTTCGCCGTTTGGTGTGACTGGATTCATAGCGACACCTTTAGTTTGTGTCTTTCCGACGTTTGCTTCTGTTTTCTTGCTTGGTTATCTATCGCTTGTTGGTTTGACCGGCGCGTTTCAGATCGCGCGCAGCGGTAATAACTTCAACCGCACGATTTGTTCGTAACGCGCCAGGTTGTAAATCAGGTTGATCAGGCCAATCGCCGCCGCGGTGCGCCGCCGCCCGATGGCCCGCAGATAATACCCCTTCATGGATTGGCTCATGTCGCCGAAGATGTGTTC
>JANYBF010000661.1 GCA_025360895.1 Verrucomicrobiota bacterium | reverse complement strand
AAAATTAACCGAGAATTAAGCGTGATTAAAATGACAATTGTACGCGAGTGAAGAATACCTGCTCCGGCTGGCGCGTGATGATGGCCGGCGCGACCGCGCCGCCACCCACACCCGTGCCGCCGCCGCCTTCGAATGTGGTGTAACTGTAGCTCACGTTGAGCCGAAGGTTGCGATTGAGATACCAGTTAAGCCCGGCCGACCAACCGCTGGCGGCCGAGGCTGAAAAACTGGGATTGGAGAAGGTCGGGAAAGCATCGTCATCAATGTCCAACGCCATGTACCGACCGACGATCTGGAACGCGCCCCATTGCCCGTTCGCCAGATCAAACGGCCTTCGCGGCACCACGCCGTTAAACGAAGCGTCCTCGCCCGTCAGCACCCACGAAGCGGCAATCTGCCAGGCCGTGTTTTGCAAACTCGTGGAGAGCGCCGGAAGCACGAGCGTCCCCGCCCGGGTCACGCGCTGATCCGAAATCGCGTATTCCGCCATCAGCCCGAACGGGCCGTAGTAGTAATAGGCCTGGGGTGAAAGCCGCCAGTGATTGCCGTCGGCTACCACCGTACCTACGAGCGGATTGTAAGCAAAGAACTGCTGCTGCCCTACCGTAGCGTAGCCCGGCAGCGTGCCACCGGTCGTGGCCGGCAGCCCCGCCGGATTGTTCGAGGATACAAAGCCATACGAACCCGCGACGCCGAAGCCCAATCCCTGCAACGGCGTCAGCTCTGTGTTTTTGAATGGCAACACAAACAAACGTCCGGCAAATTCCGGGCTGTCATTGAATCCTGAGTTGATGGTGTTGTTGCGCGCGTCGCCCACGCCATCCAGCACGGCGGCTTGATAGCTCACCAAACCGCCCGCGATGTCACCCCACAGCTGAAAGCCAATGTCGCGGTTTGGTACCAGATCGGTCACCAACGATCGCTCGTTGAAGAGCGTGTTCACGTCGGATTGCAACTGCTCCAGGCCCACCGGCGATTTGAACTTGCCGCCGCGCAGTTGTGCCCATGGCTGGTAACGATAGTTCACAAAGGCGTCGTAAATTTGCGGCGACGACCCGGCAAAATCCGGCACGAAGAGAAAATCGAAATCCCGATAGACAGTGCCCTGCAAGATCGGTCGCGCCCGACGCACGAGAAAGCCATCGTTGCCGGTAATGTCCCCATCGTCGAAATACCTCCGCGAATCCACTTGCAACACGCCTTTGAGCTGCAAACTAAAATCTCCGTTGGCTGAAGCCACCCCAATCCCCCGGTCGCCAATGGTGATTTTGGGCGTCTCCTTGGCTTTGGCGGCGGCGGCTTCAGCATCAAGTTCACGATTGCGCTCCAGGATTTTAACTTTTTGCTCCAACTCCTGAATCGCGACCGCATTGGTGTTGGGGGAGGGGACGGCGGTTGCCGGAACCCCCGGCCCCGATTCCAACCCGTTCACCTTCTGTTCGAGTTGTTCAATGCGGTTCAATAGTTTTTGGACCAATTCTGACTGGTCATCCGCCTTGCCCGCAATGGGCAGCAGTCCGGACCCAGCGATCGCCACCACGGCGACCCGGCGCAGAATATTTGTTGGTATTGTCAGTTTCATTAGTTGCTTGGTTATGCCTCCAGATTTCTGGCAGGCGGTTGAGGGTTTCCCGGCGGTGGTTTGTCGAGTCGCGCTTTCGCTTCGCCCGATCTGCCCGACTGCTGAATCGCGAAGGTCAATCGGCACCACACCAAAACGCAGTGAAGCCACCTGACTACGCACCGTTTCGAGCCAGGTTTCTTGGCTGGCGGTCGCGGCTGTTTTGGCCGGATTGTCCGTCGCTTTCATAGCCATTTCTCGTAACAACAGTGCCAGATTAGATTTAATCTCTACTAAGTCAATAGTAATTTTGTAGGTTAATAAAACACCAAAATACATTGGTTACTTGAAACAATCCTAAAACTTGACTTCTTGGATAGAGATTGTTTACTCACACGTATGAAGCTTTCCGTTCGCGGTGAATATGCGCTCCGGGCGTTGCTGGTCTTGGCGCGCGACTTTCAGGAGGACGACTCCGTCGTTCGCATTCAGGAAATCTCGCGGCAGCAGAACATTCCAAAACGTTTCCTGGAACAAATTCTGAACGACCTCAAATCCGCCCATCTGGTGGAAAGCAAACGCGGTGTGGCGGGCGGTTATCGCCTGCGTCGCCGTCCCGATCGCATCAATCTCGCGGAGATCGTTCGCCACATCGAAGGCGCGCTCGCGCCGGTCAGTTGTGTGAGTGAAAATTTCTACGAGAAATGCTCCTGCCCGGACGAAGCCCGGTGTGCCATCCGCAGCGTGATGAAGGATACCCGCGACGCCATCGTGACCATCATGGAGCGCGTAACCCTGGCCGATCTGGCTGAACGCGCCCGCAAACTCGAACAAACTCCCGCCAGCGCCCTCGACTTCGTCATTTGAATTTCAAAGTCGAAAGCCCGGTTATCGGCAGACCCGGCAATGGGCAAACTGCTCGCGGAAATGCGCGAGCAACAGTTGCAGGACGAATTGAAAACGCCAGACGACGCCCGGCAATGGGTACAGGAGCGGATTGTTGGCGGTGACTGATTGATAATCGTCCGCTACGCCGGGGACGTCTGGTAATGGAAGCTCGTCGGGATTTTGGTGTTTGATAAACCAGCCGTCCCGGGGTTTCATGGACACCACAAATGAGCGCACCATCCTTCGACGAGAAGATTATGGCTCTGGAACGGCCCCATCCCGCACTTTGGAAATATTACATCATCTGCGCAATCTTCACCGGGCCGGGCATGGTCTTCACGCTGCCGTACCTGTTCTTTCGCTACTACACCCTGCGCTATCGGTTCGACGCCGAGGGAATTCACATGCGGGTGGGGATTTTGTTCCGACGGGAGATCAACCTCACCTACGCGCGCATCCAGGATATTCATCTGCGCTCGGGAATCATTCAACGCTGGTTGGGGATCGCCAACCTCGAAATTCAGACGGCCTCCGGTTCGGCGACGGCGGAACTGGTGATTGAAGGCTTCAAGGAGTTTGAAGCCATCCGCGATTTTCTTTACACCCGCATGCGCGGCTATCATGCCCGCCAATCGCCGGGGCTCGCGCCGGGTGCTCACGCAACCGGTCAAAGTGTTGCCGGTGACAATGCCGAGGTGGTTGCGCTGTTGCTGGAAATCCGCGATGAACTGCGCCGCACGCGCGAACTGATCAAAACCGGAAAAGCCGGTTCGATCCAACCTCCGACTGGTCATGTATAGCGCATTTCGCAAATGGTGCGAGCAGTTGCTCCGCATTCCGCCCGAGCCGGGACCGCCACCCGGGGATGAGGCGCAAACCCGGATTTTTCTGGCCGCCAGAAACTATTACAAATACCTGCTGGTGTTGTGGGCGTTGAAAACAGCGATGATGTTGCTGGCTTTGGCTTTCGTGCTGCTCGGCCCGATCATCGCCATTTTTACCAGCCAAGCGCATCTCGGAGCGGAATGGAAAGCCGTGATTTTTATTTTGGAGGGCTGTGGTGCGGTGATCTCGATTGGCGGCGCGCTGTTCACGCTGGCAATGGTTCGGCTGGATTTCGAGAAACGTTGGTACGTGGTGACCGACCGCAGCCTGCGCGTGCGTGAAGGGATTGTTCAGGTTCGCGAGGCAACCGTTACGTTCGCGAACATTCAGAACATCTCGATCTCCCAGGGGCCGATCCAACGCGCCTTGGGCATCGCGGATCTGCGCGTGGATACCGCAGGCGGCGGCGGGGCAACCCATGGCAAACACGGGGGTCAGAACCTGCATACTGTGTGGTTTCGTGGGGTGGACAACGCCAGCGCCATCAAGGAACTCATGCAACAACGCTTGCGTCAGTCAAAGGATTCAGGACTGGGCGACCACGATGATCAGATCGCCCGGCCCGCGCCTGCGATTACGGGCGACTTCGTGACTGCGCTCCGGGAAGTGCGGGCCGAGGCCGAGGCCTTGCGCGCTTCCTTGGAGTCAGCGGGACATTGATAAATGTGCTGGTCGGAGAAGATTTGATCCCGTTCGGCCTGAAACCCTGCACAACAATAGTCAACCCCCTCGCGGAGATTCGCGGGAAACAGTTGCAGGACGAATTGAAAACATTGGATGAAGCTCGCGAGTGGGTTAAACAGCAGATTGCCAGACCGACACACTGACTGGACCCTTGCCGCCGATGCGGAACAAGCCCGGTTTTTAGCGTGGCAATCAGGCGCAGAACATGGTAGATAAGGATCGTGTTCAACACCGTTATGAATGCTGGCTGGCTCGTATGAAAACCTTGACAAACGAACAGGTAAAGCCCGTCGCGTTGAGTGATTACATCGTGGCCGACCCGGACATTTTGGGCGGCGAACCGGTGTTTCGTGGCACGCGCGTTCCAGTGGTGTCGCTGTTTGAACACCTCGAAAGTGACTGTCCGCTGGATGAATTTCTGGAAAATTTTCCGACGGTAAGTCGCACCGCAGCGGTAGCGGTATTGATGGGCGCGCAGGAGTTGACGTTGGAAAGGGCCCGCCGATGAAAGTGCTGGTGGACGAGTGCGTGCCGCTCAAGCTGGTGCGCCTGCTCACCGGCCATACGTTTAGCACCGCGCAGCAAATGGGCTGGGGCGGTTTCCAGAATGGCAAACTTCTCGCGGTGGCCGAGCCGGAGTTTGATCTGTTTCTTACCTGCGACCGCAATCTCGGACACCAGCAAAACCTCAAGGGCCGAAAGATCGCCATCCTGTTTTTGTCCACCAATCACTGGCCGACCTTGAAACGACAAATGCCGCTGGTCCAAGTTGCGTTGGACAAGGTGAAGTCGGGTGAATTTATCCGGGTGGAAATCCCGCAGTGAAAACAACTGTGGCAACCATTCACGAAAAATGGCAATCCCACCCTGGAGGCGATGCAGGAAATCTTGAAACCGTTGGGCCTGCGCATCTCGGTGGCTCTGGACGCGGCGGGCTGAATGTCGGCAGACCCCGCGATGGACAAATCGCTCGCGGAGATTCGCGGGAAACAGTTGCAGGATGAATTGAAGACACCGAACGAGGCTCGCGACTGGGTCAGACTCCAGATTCACTGATGCGTGGTCGCCCAACTCGAGATGATTGCGACGGATTTCATGCGCTTGGTTTAGAAACATTTTTCTTCTTCAATGAATTCAACCGTCGTTTCACAGGAATTTTAGGATTCTTCTGGAGAGCGCATTCATAATACTTAATGGCGTGGCTGAAGTTCTTGAAGCAATCGGAGACATCACCCACGC
>JANYBF010000654.1 GCA_025360895.1 Verrucomicrobiota bacterium | reverse complement strand
GCAGGTATCATTGTGCTGGTCGCTCTTCCAATCAGCTTGATGACCATGTCGTATACGGGCCACGCCGTGTTTGTTGGCCGCAGTCAACAGGCCGGTTGGGCTTTTATGACCCGGGCGGGATTCATGCCGGACCTGTATTATCAGGAACGCGGCGACAAAAAACCTGTGAAGATAGACTATGTGGCTTTTGTTAATAAAATCCCTTGGGGCAACTACGACCGCTATTTGCTCAACACCAACCTACTGAAACAAAGCCTGACAAACTCGTCGGAAATAGCTGCCATCATCGAAGAACGGATCAACGATGTACCAGGTCCATTTTTTCTGAAGCCGCTCTTGCATCTAACTGGTTGGCAGCCGCGGCGCCTCGTGATTTACGCAAACTGCACGATGAGTGGAGCCGTTCCGCGTGAGTTCAAAACTTTCAACCTGGACGGTTTTGTTTCGTCAGACGATTTGCGCGCTGCTGCGGCGAATCCAATTCCATGAATCCATCAACCGTCACCGCCAACGGCCAGCCCATCTCAGTCAGACTGCCTTGCCCGCTGGAAGAATTTCTCGTGGCGCAAGGATTGTTACCGCGCAGCGTGGTGGTGGAGCACAACGGCGAGGCCGTCGCACCGTCGGAGTTTTCCCAACGCCAGCTTCAGGCCGGCGACCGGTTGGAAATCGTGAAGATCGTCGCGGGCGGATAGCGGCGACTGGCTCTCCAATGCTGGACTTGTCAGGCCCGGGCGTTCCCTGTTCTACTTTCCCCGCTATGCGAAGAAATTTTGAGTGGTGGTCTCGCGGATTGCTCGGGTTGCTGGCGGTCATTGCGTTCTGGGCGGTGTGGGCCTCGGCCCAACCCGCCGTCACCAACCCGCCGCCGGTCACCCAGACCAACACGACGGGAGCGATTGAAAAGAAACTGGGAGCCCTCGAAAAGGTGCTGGCAGACCATGACTTGATCTTCCACCTGGACGAGGTGGAAGCGCTCCGGACGAACACCATTTTCGGTCAACCACTCTGGAAATATCTTTCCTCTTTGATCTACATCTTTCTCGCGTTCTACGTCTCCAAGTTTCTCGATTATCTTACCGGGGTCTGGCTCAAGCAGTGGGCGGAGAAAACTGCGGGCAAATTCGACGATCTCCTGCTGGCAACCTTGCGCGGTCCGGTGAAAGTCATCGCTTTCGTCATCTTCCTGCACATTGGGTTGACCGTCTTTCAATGGCCGCCTCAAGTCCAGAATTTCCTTTCCAAAGGCCTGATCGTGATCGTGGCCTGCTCCCTGACCTACGTCGCCTTGAAAATTGTGGACCTGGTCATGGGTCTGTGGCGCGAGCGCACTGCCGTAGGCACGGACAAGTCTTTCGATGAACAACTTTTCCCGATCATCCGCAAGAGCGTGAAGTTTTTTGTGGTGATCATCGCCGTGCTGGTTACCGCGCAAAACCTCCAGATCAACATCACCGGTGCGATTGCCTCATTGTCCATCGGCGGTCTGGCGATCGGTCTGGCGGCGCAGGACACGCTCGCGAATTTGTTCGGGGCGGTGGCGGTTTATATGGACAAACCGTTCCGCATCGGCGATCGCATCAAGGTTGAAAGCGTGGAGGGCACGGTGGAAACCATCGGTCTGCGCAGCACGCGCGTGAGCAACCTCGACGGCCATCACGTTGCCATTCCAAACAAGATCATGGGCAACGCCATCATCACCAACGTCACGCGTCGCCCGATCATTCGCACGGAAATGAACATTGGCCTTACCTACGATACGCCGGTCGAAAAAGTAAAGCGCGCCACCACCATCCTCGAAGAAGTTTTCCGCGCGCACCCCAAAACCGGCGATCTCATCATCAGCTTCAACAAGTTCAATGACTGGGCGCTGAACATTTTTGTGGTCCACGTCTGGAACGACACCGATGCCAAGGCGCATTTCGCCGGAATGCAGGAGCTAAATCTACAGATCAAGGAACGGTTCGACGCGGAGAAGATCGAGTTCGCGTTCCCGACGCAGACGGTTCACGTAAAGCAGGGGTGAGATAACCTGAACCTGAATATGCGGCGAGGCGGGGTTGCTTCACAGATTGGTTGAGAGATTCGCGGGTCGATAGAACAGGATCCAACCGTCTTTCATCGAACCGAGATCAATCGAGCCGCGCGCGTTGCTCAGTTTGAAGTTGCGCCAATCGGCATGGCCGTCTTCAAACAGGAATTGCCCGCCGGTTGGCACCCCGCCGGTGGATCGGTGGCTGGCTGTCGCGGCAGTTTTTCCGTTGTAAGTGGCGGACCAGGTCAGACTGCCGCTGTTTGCGGCGGGGTTCCAGCTGCCTTGGCCTTGCAAGCGGTCGCTCATGATCGGCGCGTGACGATATTCCCCACCAAGTTTCTTGCGAAAGTGCCAACCTTCCAAGCCGGCAGATTTGTAATTCCAATTGTTGTTCGCATTATTCACGCGCCCGGGCAGATAAAAGTAACCGATGAGTTGGGGAACATTGTCTGAAGTAGTTCCTGTCTCGGCCAGCCGATGCCATTCGTCCGTCGGACAATAAAGCACGTCGTTCTGATTGCGCTGGTTGGTCGTCGTGCCGCGGCGATTCGGATAAAGATACCGGCGGTAAAACTCGTTAAGGTCGGGCGACATCCAGCTCAAATCCGAGCCCTTGGAGTTGTCGGGAAAGGAGTCCGCATTGTCCCCGGCATACATTTGTACCGCCAATCCCCATTGTTTGAGATTGTTGCTACACTGGGTCCGAATGGCGGCGGCTTTGGCCTTGCTGAGGGCTGGCAACAACATGGCGGCGAGAATGGCGATGATGGCGATGACCACCAGCA
>JANYBF010000645.1 GCA_025360895.1 Verrucomicrobiota bacterium | reverse complement strand
CACGCATCCGCTCTCGTTCGAGAAGGCGGATCGCGAAATGTGCTTCAGCCGCATCCGGAAGGAACTCGTGATGCCGGATGCGAACCTGCATTTTCCGAAAGGCAACACCGCGCCGTATCGCAAGAGTTGGGAGGCCGGCGTTCGTTGCGCCGTCATGCAGGGCGGGCAGGGGGACGTGAAGCATTGGGCCTTCAATGATCCGCCGAAGCGCGCGGGCAAATACAAGAACGCCCCGCCTTCGCCCGCCGAATATCGCAAGCTCGCGACGCGTGTGGTGGATTTGCATCCGCTGACGATCGCGCAAAACGCCCGCACGTCGGGCGGTGGTAATATTTCCCTGGTGCCGACGCAGGCGATTTCCGTCGGGCCGGTCGAGACTTGGAAGGCGGACAAGGTTTCCATCTGGCACGCGGGCAGCCACGATAACCCGTTCGGCCAGCGGCTCACCTGTTTGATGATTGCCAAAAAGCTGGCGGACGCCGCCGTGCCAATGTCGCTGCTGGCTGATCATCCGAATGTGCAGTTCAATTACTACCGCAAGGGCATTGGCACTTGCGATGTGGAGATGCACTGAAGGAGATTGGGGACACGCGGCAACGTGTCCCTACCACAGTTGGTAGGGACACGTTGCCGCTTGGCCCATTCAAATCTGTCAACGGATTGAACACCGCAAAAGCCATGGATCGTCTGCTTTTCGAGCGCGAGCTATGGTCGCGTGGCGTGAAGCATGTAGCCGGAGTGGACGAGGCGGGCCGCGGGCCGCTCGCCGGCCCGGTTGTGGCGGCGGCGGTGGTTTTTCCGCACGCGTGGTTGCGAGCGGGTTTCGACGAGCGGTTGCGCGACCTGAACGATTCCAAGCAACTCACCGATCGGCAGCGGGAAGAATTCTTTTCGATCCTCACCACGAATTCCACAATTTGCTTCGCCATAGCGGTTGTGGACGCGGAGACAATTGACCGCATCAACATTCTGCAAGCCACGCACCGCGCAATGAACGATGCGCTCGCCCGGTTGCACCCGCAACCCGGGCATGTGCTGGTGGACGGACGGCCCGTGAAATCCATGTCGCTGCCGAACACTGCGCTTGTGAAGGGTGATGCGCGAAGTTACTCCATCGCCGCCGCCAGTGTGCTTGCCAAGGTCACACGGGACCGGATGATGCTGGAGTATGCGGAACAATTCACCGGCTACGGTTTCGCCGACCACAAGGGTTACGGCACGCCGCAACATCTCGCCGCCCTCGCCGAACGCGGACCGTGCGCAATTCATCGGATGAGCTTTGCGCCGTTGAAACTAAAGGAAGCAAAACTATTTTAACCGCGAAATACGCCAAATACGCGAAAGGGAGAACGGAACATGGCTGTGGAATTGTTCGCGTATTTCGGGTATTTCGCGGTTTATCTCTTCCGGAAGATCACGACCACGTTGTCTGCCAACCCAAAGGTTGCGAGCGTTTTCTCGGTCAGCCCATAGAGCAACTTAACCGGTTGCAACCAGGGCTTCTGTTTGAGCGCGGTGGTTTGTTTGAGCAATTCGCCGCGTTCTGAATTGGAAACCTCTCTCCCGCCGCCGCGCCAGTCCTGCCAGATGACGACCGGATTGAAATGTTTGAAGTGCGTTTCGACGGTTTCAAATTTGGGGGCGCATATCGCCGTGAGCGTTTGTGCGGTAAAATAATTCAAGTGCTGCTCGTAAACGTAGCGATACCGCGCGCCGAGCAGCCGCACGGCCAACGATTTGAAATTCGGCACAAGCACGAAGCAGAGTCCACCGGGTTTCAGCAGCGTGTGAGCCTTCTCCAGAAATCGTTTCGGCTCGGCCAGATGCTCGATTACGGCCCAGAGCGTGATTGCGTTGAACGTTTGTCCACCGAAATCCTGTTCCAGAAAATCCCCGCGCACCACCGGCACGCCGCGCGACTCGGCGTAATCCAGCGGCGGTCCGCTCACGTCCGTGCCGAGGATTTCGTAATCGCCGGGCCAGTGCTTCTTTAATTGAAAAAGAAATGCACCGGAGGAGCAGCCGACATCCAAGACCGAGCCGCGCGGACAATGTTTCCGGAACAAGCGTATCTCGCGCTCGAAACGCACATCGGCGTAATCGCCCTCCAGTTTTGCAGGGGAGAGATAATAATCCGTACCCGCCGCGTCGTAAAATTCACCGCTTGCCATGGCGACCGGGATGGGATTGGCGTAAATCATCCCGCAATCGCCGCAGCGGACCAGGTGTAACTCGCCCTTTTGCCAGAGCAGTTGGGAATCTGAACGGGCGCAGACCGGGCAAGTGCGGTGAATGGGTGCGTCTCTCATGCTGCGAAAATGGTGCTCTTCTCCTTAACACCGGGCTTCAGCCCGGTGAGAAGCGCGGCGACGCGACAAACCGTTTCAACGGTTTTCCGCGAACTGCAAAACCGTTGAAACGGTTCTGCCATTCCTCGCCCCTTGATCACCGGGCTAAAGCCCGGTGTTAAGGAGAGGTGGATGTGCTGATGTTGCTCACAATAAATCATTGTCTTTGGTTGGCGACGGTTATAGAAACACGCAGCACCGCACGCGACAATCGAAATCCCGGACTACCCGCATGAAACTCGCCGACCGCATCAAAGCCTGGCTGCACCGCCCGGAGCGGCCGGAGCATTTGCGACGGGGCGAACTTGGCGAGCGGGCGGCGAAGAAGCATTTACAGAAACTCGGGCTGAAATTCCTCACCGCCAACTTCCGTTCAGCGCGGGGCGAGATTGACCTGATCTTCCGCGATGACGATTGCCTGGTGTTCGCCGAAGTGAAAACCCGTTCCTCCGAAGACTGGACGCGCCCCGCCGCTGCCGTGGACGCGCGCAAGCGCCGGCTGCTTTCGCAAACCGCGCTCGATTACCTGAGACTCCTGAAGCATCCGCAGATCAAGATTCGTTTCGACATCGTGGAAGTCTTGCTGCGGGACGGGGAAGTGCGCGAGGTGCGGCATTTACCGAACACGTTCACGTTGACGAAGCCGTATCGCTATGGCTGACGGTTTACCATTGCTCTCTGCAGATGTGCGAGGTTGAAAGCTGAATGACCCGCCTGCTCCACATAGATTCGCGCCCGGAATTTGGTCTTGAGATGAAAGAAAATAGGCGACAAACCGTGTCACCGAATTAGAATGTTGGCCGCTCCGCACGCCCTATGGACGAACTGGACAACAATTCATACTGCAAACCGCTCGTCGGCATGAGATTGCGATCAGTCGAGGTAAATGGTCCTGTCTGGAGTTTCGTGTTCGATGATGACATTTCTATCCTCGATGTTGCACCTTGGCGGTTACTAGACGGAGAGAGAATCGTCGTCACCTCGGAGGACCACGAGCATCCGTTTGGCCTCCCTGTGCCCGTTGACGCAGTAGAGAGAGTGCTCGCCGTTGTTTCGAGGAAGACCGTTGTCGCGGCATACATCACTCGGACCACATCAGACCTGATTGTTGATTTCGGTGAAAATGTTCATTTGCAGTGCCTTCAGATGTCGTGCGGCTACGAGTCGTGGAGGCTTGCTGTCCATGGTAGCGAAACGATTTGCACAGGAGGCGGCGGCATTCAGCATTTTCCTTAACCGCCCGCCTAATGCCGTGATCGGCGAAAAACCTTCCGTCTCGTCCTCGAGGTCTTCACCGAAACATTTTCAATGAGCATTCCCGTGTGAGTTTTTACGAAATGAATTGCGGATGTGCCTGAAGCTTTTCCCAAGACGCTTCTGTTAACGGGGCGATGCGGTAAACACTTTCCACCATCGGCTCCGCGCTGTGCGAACGGCGGGCACGGTCCAGCCAGCGGCGGTCCAGCGGTTCGGTGAGCAACTTCAGCGTGTTGGCGGCAATCGTCGTTTCCTCTTTCTCGCCGGTGGCGTGGCCCACTCCGACAAAAAATCCCGCCAGCAGCAACGTCACCCGCATGATCGTGCTGCGGGAATACGTCGGCAGCGCGCAGGGCCGTCGCGGATCGAGGCGTTGAAACAAATGGGTGAAGAGCGGCAGCGTCCACATCGCGGGATTTTTGGCGGGCGAAAAGGCATCGAACAAAATCGCGTGGGGTGGCGGTGTAGCGGCAGGCGTCCCGCCTGCCGTAGAGGTCGGCATCTTGC
>JANYBF010000638.1 GCA_025360895.1 Verrucomicrobiota bacterium | reverse complement strand
CCGTGGTCCGAGATCGGCATCATCACCGACACCGGCCACATGAAGGTGCGTCACGGCGGCAAACTCGTCGTGGACATTCCCGCGCGGAAGATTGCGGATGAGTCGCCGGTGTATCAGCGCGAAGCCGTTGAGCCTGCGTATATCGCGGAAGTAAAAGCATTTCGCTTGGATGGCATTCCCGATACGACCTATGCGACCCATTCGTCGAATGAGTCCCATGTGTCCTATACTCTCAAAAAACTTCTGGCCTGGCCCAGCATCGCTTCCAAGAACTGGGTTTATCGCCAATACGATCATCAAGTGCGCGACGGCTCGGTCGTTTTGCCCGGCAGCGACGCCGCGGTCATCCGCATCAAGACCGATTCGTTGCCCGTGATGAGCGCGGAACTCGCCGCCAAGGTCTCCGGTAGGGCCGAGCTGCCGCTCAGCCAGGACGCGCAGCAGCGCGTCCCTACCATTAAAGAGAAACTCATCGCCATGACCGTGGATTGCAATGGCATCTATGTCTATCTCGATCCTTACGAGGGCGCTAAAATCGCCGTGGCCGAAGCGTGCCGCAATCTGGCGTGCTCCGGCGCATTGCCGCTCGGCGCGACCGACAATCTCAACATGCCCAGCCCGCTCAAGCCCGAGTTGTTCTGGCAGATCAAGGAATCCGTGCGCGGCCTCGCTGACGGTTGCAAGGCGTTCAACGCGCCCGTGACCGGCGGCAATTGTTCGCTTTACAATCAAAGCCCCGCCGGGCCGATTGATCCGACGCCCACGATTTCCGTCGTCGGCCTCATCGAGAAGCTCGAATACGTCACGACGCAATGGTTCAAGGACGAAGGCGACGCCATCATCCTGCTCGGCGACGCGGTGGAAGCCACGCCGTTGCAAGGCCTCGGCGGCAGCGCGTATTTGCAAGTCATCCACGGCCAGAAGAACGGTTCGCCGCCGCGTTGCGACCTCGAAGTCGCGAAGACGCTGCACACCACGCTCATCGGCCTGATCCAGTCCGGCCTCGTGAAAAGTGCGCACGATTGCAGCGAAGGCGGCCTCGCCGTCGCGCTTGCGGAAAGCTGCATCTCGCAATTGATCGCGCGTGAGGCACCAAGGTTGATTGGGGCGGAAATAGATTTGAGTGGTTTCAAGATTCAAATTTCAAGTGGTCAAGCAGCCGCCCCCGCCCAACTTGAAACTTCCAACTTGAAACTTGAAACTCCTCGCTTAGACGCCCTGCTCTTCGGCGAAACACAATCGCGCATCGTCATCAGTTGCAAAGCGCTCAACGCCGTGAAAGTCGTCGAACGCGCCAAGCTCATGGGTGTGCCTGCGGCGCAGATCGGCAAAGTCGGTGGCGACAAGCTGACGGTGAAAACTACCAGCGGCGAATTCTCCGCCCCGCTCACCGAGCTGCACGACGCCTGGTGGAATAGCATCGCCCGCGCGATGGCTTGAGGTTTCGTAGCCGCGGACGTTAGTCCGCGCATTCTTAAAGTTTGCCCCGACTAACGTCGGCGGCTACGGGGGTTGACGATCACTCGCCGTCGTTGCCGATTGTTTCAGTCGGACAGGAAATGCGGGCTTCTTCTGCCTGAGCTATTTCCCCGGCCGTTTGCGGCTGTTGGCACACGTACGAATAGCCGCTTTCGTCCTGTCGTGTGAAGGACTTGGGGGCAATTTGCCGGCACAAGTCACAATCAATGCAGGTGCTGTCCGTGTAATATCTGCCGGGGACATTTTCGGGAGTCATTAGATCTTTGTCAGCCATAATTTTACCTTTCGAGGCAATTTTGGTGGAAATCGTCTGTTGAATGAAATTCATTAGTAACATATACTGATGCTTAATATGAATGAGTTGTTAGCCACGCATCCGTTCGACCTGTATGAGCTTTCACTGTTTCATCTGGTCGTAAGACATCGCAGCTTCACCAAAGCGGCAGAATTTGCTGGTCTAACTCAAAGCGCTATCACGCGGCAAATGCAGGGAATGGAGGACAGCTTGGGAATTGATCTGCTTGAACGAACAACGCGCAGCGTTCGCGTCACCAAGGCTGGAGAGTTCTTATTTCATGAGTCAGCAAAACTCCTTGGCGATGTGGATCAATCTTTGCGCCGATTGAAGGAGGATTTTGCCAACGCCAAAAAAGAAATCCGCATCGGCGTGTCGCGTTCCATCTCCCCAGCCTATCTGCCGGGTTTCTTTCATGCGAACTTGCGAAGCGGGTTGAAGGTGAGTTATCGCGTCGCAAGCCAACCGAGCAGCGAGATTCTTTCGGCGCTTGAAGGCAACGAGCTTGATCTCGGCGTGCTATGTCCGCCGCCGCGTCTGCCGAAGACGCTTGCTGTCACACACCGTTTCACCGATGCATTCACGCTGATCGCCTCAGCCCAAATTGCTGAAAACTTTTTGAAGCTGCCTAAATCCAAAACCGCACGGCTCGGCTGGCTGCAAAAACAAAGCTGGCTGCTGCTGGAAGAATCCACCAACACCGGGCGGGAGTTGCGGAAATGGATGCAGCTTTCCGGGCTGAAGATTGAACCCGCGATGCAACTCGACGCCTTCGACCTCATCATCAACTTGGTTTCACTCGGCATGGGCGTGTCGTTTGTGCCAATGCGTGCTCTGGCGATTCACGGTCAGAAGAAAAATCTCATTCGTCTTCATTTGCCCGCCCGGTTCGAGCGGCAACTTGTTGTTGCGATGCGCAAACATCGCAAGCAACCGGAACACTTATCAGAGTTTGTGAAGAATATTCTGTTTGGGTAGGCTTGGCACGCTCCATGTCACCCATTACACATTTCATCGGAAGTTGGTTGATAGCATCGACGGTATCAAATAACCCGCGTGACCGAAGATTGATCACGTTGGCCGGTGTGATCCCAGACGCGGATGGAATGGGCATCGTTATTGATTTCGCCAAAAATCTTACCTCCCATCACGAGCCGACGTTTCCATACTATCAACAGTATCATCACGTTCTTTTTCACGGTTGGCCCGGAGCACTGTTTGTCGCGCTGATCTTCGCAAGCCTGGCGCGTCAACGATGGCGAGTGTTCGCATTCTGTTTGATCACATTTCACCTGCACTTACTTTGCGATCTCATTGGCTCACGCGGGCCAACGGCAGGCGACTTGTGGCCCATCTGCTATTCCGAACCGATCTTCCGCCACCCCATCTGGTTCTGGAAACATCAGTGGAGGTTGGATGGATGGGAGAACCAAACAATCTTTGTGGCTGTCTTTGCTTGCTCAATCTGGCTCGCATTAAAACGCGGATTTTCCTTTGTGGAGGTCATTAACAAACGTGCAGATGTCGTATTCATGGGTGTATTGCGAAACTGGCGTGATAGGCTTTGCACTCCCAAGACGAAGCAATCAGAATGACGGCGGTTTTGTCACCGACTTGGAACTTGCATGAGCAATGTTCTCAGCCAAACTCATTCCCTGATGACAAAACGTTTGCTCTCCATTCTCTCTGTCGCAAATAGCGTCGCCCTTACTATCAATGCCGCCGATAACTGGCCGCAGTTTCGCGGGCCGAATTGTTCCGGTGTTTCCGAATCGGCCAAGCCGCCGACCGAATTTGCCCCGGGCACGAATCAACTTTGGAAAATTGCTGCGCCATCGGGAGCGTCGTCGCCCTGCGTCTGGGGTGATTCGATTTATCTAACGGCGTTTGAGGATGGCAAGCTGGAGACGATTTGTTATGCACGTCGTGACGGCAAACTGCTCTGGAAGGCGGACGCCAAGGCGGAGAAGATTGAAGATTTTAACACCAGCGAGGGCAGTCCCGCTGCGTCCACAGTGGCGACCGATGGCAAACATGTCGTGAGTTATTTCGGATCGTGCGGACTGATTTGTTACGACACAAAAGGCAAAGAACTTTGGCGTCATGTGCTGCCGCCGGCGCAATCGGCGGGCAGCTTCGGCACCGGCGGTTCGCCAATCATCGTGGATGGATTGGTGCTGGTGAGTCGTGATCAGGTCACCGGTTGCTCGCTGTTGGCCGTGGATTTGAAGACGGGTGAAAAAGTCTGGGAAGCCGCGCGGACGGGTGTGTCGCCCGGCTTTGGCACGCCGATCTTTTGGAAGAACGAAGGCGCAAAAGAAATCGTGATGCCCGGTTCGTTCAAGCTCAAGGGTTATGATTTGAAAACGGGCGTGGAACGTTGGTCGCTCGCGGGAATGCCGTCCTTTACTTGCACGACGCCGGTGGTCGGGCCGGACATGTTGTATTTCGCCGGCTGGTCACCCGGCAAGGAAGCCGGCACGGGGCCGTCCTGGGAGGGCATGGTCAAACCGGCGGACAAGGACAACGACGGGGTTGTCACGCTTGAAGAAGCCAAGGCCGCGCACTTGGATGCATTCTTCAAATCGCTCGATTTTAATGGTGACGGCAAATTGACCGCGGAGGACTTGACCGCAATGCAGGCGATGATGGCGAAAGGTGAAAACGTCCTCGTCGCGGTCAAACCCGGCGGCAAAGGTGTGTTGACTGAGAACCAGATTGCGTGGAAACAGACGCGCGGGTTGCCGTACGTGCCGTCGCCGCTCTTCTACAAGGACAGCGTGTATATCGTGCGCGATGGCGGCATCATTTCCAGCTACGATGCGAAAACGGGCAAGCCGCATTATCAACAGGAGCGGCTCGATGCGATTGGAAATTATTATGCGTCACCGGTGGCGGCGGATGGTCGCATCTACGTCGCCTCGCTCAATGGCCGCGTAACGGTGCTGGCGACCGGCGGCGAGCTGCCAAAGGTTTTACATCGGGCCGACTTCGGAGAACGTATTTCCACCACCCCGGCCCTCGTGGGAAACACACTTTACCTTCGCACCGCCACAGCATTGTACGCGTTTGGTAAATGATCTGGCGTTTACGCCGTTTGACTCCAACCTTGAAAACCCGCGCCCGGATACCCTAGTTTCTTCGCAGGCATATCGCTCAAAGGTCAGTTCTCCTTT
>JANYBF010000632.1 GCA_025360895.1 Verrucomicrobiota bacterium | reverse complement strand
GTTGTTCGTGCTCGTGTCCGTGGGCACGGTGATGGTGAACGCATTGCGCCCCGGCGAAAACGGCAGCCGGACCAGGTAAGTGTCGCCATCGAGCACGGTGCTGAAAATTCCATTCGTCGCGCGGATCGTCACGGCCGGCCCGCCGCTGCGGCCACCATTATTGATGAGCACATCGCGCGTGGGCGTGAAGGTCAGAAACGCGTTGCTGGCCATTTGCAGGTTCACCTGGTAAACCGCGCCCGTCACCGTCGCGGCGTGGGCGGCCCGGCCGAGCGCCATCGCGGCGCACAGCGCCAGCGCTCGGCCGCAGCGGAGAATGCCCCGGTGCTGCAAGATCGTTTTCAGGCCTTTGCCTGGCGGTTGCATTTTGTTTTTTGGCGAGGGTGAGGACGGCCCGCCGCTTGACGCTGCGGGCCGCCCCGGATGAACCACCGCGGGACCAGGACGGTGGTTCAAATGTTTCTTCGGTTTTTGGCTCATATTAAATGGCTATCCGCTGAAGGCTGCCCGCGCGCGGACGCACGGGCAGTTGTTCAAAGGATCAGCTCGCGCTCAGTTGCAACGCCGCCGTGCAGGACTGCCCCATCAAGTGGATGTCGAAGCGTTCCAGCGCGCGGATGCCGATTTCGTCGGTGGCGAAATAAACATCCCGGCTCGTTTCGATGCTCATGCCCATGCGCTCGCCGAAGTACCACCAGCTCAAGTCGCCGAAATAAATCGAGTAAGCGTTCAACGTGGCGCTGGTGCTGTACACCGGCATGGTGCTCACCCAGATGATCGGGAAGCCGTCGAACGTGGCCGAACCATCCGGCATCCGTTGGTAGGGGACCACCGTCGCACTCGTGTTGAAGCTCACGAAGAGCGTGTCGAACGAGGGATGCGCGAAGTACTTGGAAGTCTTCAGGACCGCACCCGTGACCAGCGCGCGCACCCCCCGCATGTTGGCCAGCGTGATTTTATCGGCGCTCGAATTGGTCGCCGTCAACTGCAGCTTGGTGCTGTCGGCCGTGGCCTGAGCGCCGACGCCGTTGATGCTGTTGTACGTGCCCGTGCCGTCGCCAATGAAGACGCAGTTGTCTTCGAGCTTCGCCATTTCGCGCGCGATGTAGCGGGCCACGAACTGGCCGACCGCCACGATGCTGTCCGCATCAATTTCGGACGGAATGCGCACGATGCCACCGGCCTTGCCCGGCGTGAAGGTGATCCATTCGGTCTGCGGCACTTTTTCCGGGACGCTGCCCGACACGGCGATGAAGCCGAACGTGGGCTCACCCGTTTTCAAGCGCGGCAGTTTGACGGAAGTCGCCGTGAGCGGGTAAATGGTCAGAAGTTTTCGCGCCTGACCGTAAGTGTAAACCAGTTCCACGACTTGCGCCGCGTAGTTAGTGGGCAAGGGAATATCCGTCGCCGCGATGGCCGCCTTGGCTTCCATGCCGAGGAAGCCCGCCGCGCGTTCCACCATGTCATCCGCCAGCGCCCCTTTGATCTTGCCGGCGTTGGCCGCGCGAATCACCGCCATTCCGCCGATGTACTTGGCGCAATCCTCCGTGACAAACGGAATGCCTTCCACCCAGCGTACGCCGGTGAAGCTGCCTTTCTGATCCAGCACAGTTTTGCGCAGCTTGTCCTGCGAGAGCGTCAACTCGCGCACCTGCGTTTCGTACTGTGTCAGCCGTTCGCCCTGCGTCTTGACGAGGTTGGGCAGTTCCTTCACGGTGGCCCAGCCGCCACCGATCTCCTTGACGATGCCCTCGAACTCCTTGACCTGTTCGGGGGTGAGGACGCCTGTGAAACAGACGCCACACTTTTTGCTCATGGCGAATTGCGACAACTGCCAGAGGCTGATGAGCGCCACGAGGGTGATGAGCGGAGCGCCGAGGGCGCAGAGCGCCACGCCGAGCAACGCCACCAGGGCGAGCGCGAACAGCTGGCGGTACGGTTTAATCAATTTCTTCATAACGATCTTTTACTTTCTGGGCCTTCCGGCCCGGTTGTTTTTTTTATTTAGCGGATTAACTGCTTTACCCAATGCAGCAGCTGCGTCTCATCGCCCGCCGTACCGGAGACGCCGGACTGGGTTACGGGGGCTGCCGGTGCGCTGCAAAATTCTTTGAGGAACTCCGCGAGGTCGCGGAGTTCGGCGAGATCCACCGCGCCCGCCTTGAGAGCGTTTTGCAAGGCGTTGGGATTCGCGGGAAGCGAGACGGCGGAAAGTTCGAGCAATTCCTGCTTCAAAAACTTCCGGCGATACGCGGTCGCCCCGCCGCCGTCCTCCCACTCAATCGGAATGAAGCCCACACTCACGGCGTTGAGAAAGCCGCCGCGATAGAGATCGTAGGTCAGTTTGGCCACCGGGTTGATGGCCACCGCGAACTCGATGCGCTGCACCAGCGCGTTGCCGCGCACTTCGGTGAGCAGACTCTTGCCCAGCGTATGCATGACATCCCCGTACTTGTGGGAGTTTTGGAACACGGGGTTGCGCCGGTAATTGGTGAGATCCCAACCCTTGGCCTCGATCACCTCGTCGTAGCGGTCCAGCGTATCATCGCTGGCGGTGAACTCGATGATGGGCAGATTGGTGTCGGCGGTGGCTTTGACTTCGAGCCCGCCCCGCAGCCCGGCCCGGCCGTCGCACAGCGTCACGGCGCGTTCGCCAAATTCATTTGCGATGTTTTTCATAATTCAAGTAGCGTCAAGGCCCGCAGGATGTCGCCGGGCGCGTCATAATTTTCCCCCGACATCCGCACCCGGTGCGGGCCGAAGCTGGTGGCAATGAGGCCTTCGATCCGCGGCTGCACGCGGCCCGCAGCGTTCATGCGCGCGGGTTGCAAGGTCAGCGCCCCCGCGCCGGTAATCACTGGTTGCACCGTTCGCCAGCGGGCCGACGTCACCCGCCCGCCCGCCGCCGCCGCCGTCGCCGCGCCGGTCGCGGTCAAGGTTTGCGCGGCCAGCGTGAGCGCGGCATCGCCGCTGACACCGATCGTGCCGACCGCGCCCGCGCCGGTGAAGGTCGTCGCCGTTTCGGTGCTCGCGGCCGTGCCGGTGAAAATCAACTGGCCGCTGGCATCGAGCGTTTGGGCCGTCTCGGTCAACGCCGCCGTCCCGGTGAAGCTCAACTGGCCGCTGGCCGCGAGCGTTGGCGCCGCTTCGGTCAACCCGGAAGTGCCGGTGAAGATTTCCAATCCGGCGGCATTGAGCGTTTGGGCCGCTTCGGTCAACGCCGCCGAGCCGGTGAAGCTCAACTGGCCGCTGGCCGCCAGCGTCTGAAGCGCTTCCGTCAGCGCCGCCGTCCCGGTGAAGATTTCCAATCCGTTCGCCGCCAGCGTCTGAGGCGATTCCGTCAACGCCGCCGAGCCGGTGAAGCTCAACTGGCCGCTGGCCGCCAGCGTCTGAAGCGATTCCGCCAGCGCCGCCGTCCCGGTGAAGATTTCCAATCCGTTCGCCGCGAGCGTCTGAGGCGATTCCGTCAACGCCGCCGTTCCGATGTTGCCGGAACTGAGCAGCACCGTAGGGTCACTCAGCCGGATGTCATTCGGCTGCGGCTGACCCGCGTATAGAAAAATATCAGGCATTATTGGCCCTTGAGATCATTCCTCGTGGTCCCAGCCACGTCCGGACTGCCCGCCAGATAGGCGCGGCAGAATTGTGGCTTCTCCGGCGAGGCCGGTCCGACATTGTAATTTCCGCTGGCATCGGACGTCGCGGTGCCCAGGAACGCTTCGGCGGCGGTATCAAACAGGTCTACCCGGCAGCCACCCAACGCCGCTCCGGAACTGTCTTTGGTCGTGCCGGTAAGAGTGTGGCGGATCGGCGGGATCGGCATCATGCGCGGAAAGGCCATGCTGCGGTTAAATCTCGCCACCCGCATTAACAGCGGCAGCGGCAGCGCGGGCAAACTCCAGGCGTCCGGGTACGGATTGTCCTGGCCGACCACACTGCGCGGATACAGCGGCAGGAACGGCGCGAGCCTGCCCGCCGGCGACATTAACGCCGCCAGCTTGAAGTTGAATGAGGTCGCGCCGTTGACCATGCTCAGTTCCTCGCGGTGACGAACATCTGATGAATCTGGGCCGTCTCCGCCGTGGAGCCCGACCGGATCATCTGCACGCTGATGATCTGGGCGGAAGTGAGGTCGCAGGCGCCCGAAACCACCGGCGCCGTTGCCGGGATGAGCAGCGGGGCGGTGGTGGAAGCCACCGCCGCGACGTTGAATAATGCCAGGCCGGTGCAGAACAACGTGCCGGCCGATCCCGTCGAGCGGCACACCACGTCCACGTCAACCTGGAAACTCATGTTCGTCTGGCTGGCGATCCAGGCCACCGGTCCCGATGACGCCAACAGCACTCCGTTCGCGCTGGCCCCCGTGCCGTAGTAGATGGCGAAACTCACGTTGCCGGGCGTGGCGCCCGAGGTGCAGCGGCCAAAGAGTTTGATGTTGATTGCTTTTCCCGGCCGCCCGAAGTACTGGCCGCCCAGGACGGGAAAGTTCGATGGCGGGTAAAGCGCCACGGCGGTCGCCAACGGCGAAATTGCCGCGAGGTCGGCTGCCACGAAAGGTTCGCGCAGATCGTTGTAGAATAATCCGTCGGCCATAGTTTTTTTTAGTTAAGGGTTATTGCGGGTCGGTGATGGTGAGGCTGGTTACTGACACGGTGGCCCCGGCGCTGATGGCGACGGAGTTGAGATTCAGGTCGGCGCCGCTGGTGCCGACGGTGCCGTCGAACAGCGCACTGGTGCCATCCGATTTCAAAATCCGGAAGTAGCCAGCGGTGCCGCTCGCCGCCGCGTTGGTGTCTGCCGTTATGGCATTGGCGGTGATAACGCCGCCCGAAGCCGCACCGAACGCCGTGGCGTTCAGGCGCAACGTGGCGAGCAGCGTCCCGCTGACGGCCGTCTCCGGCGTGGCGGGTTTCGCGCCGGAATAAATCCGCAAGTAGCCGGTGTTGGCCAGCGGCGATTGCGCGTCGAGCGCGGCGTTGCGGGCGATGATGGCGGTGCTTAAACTCATGCTGTGGTTTCCTCTTTGGTGGCGCCGGTAATGTGTCCCTGATCGTCCCGCACAAAAGCGATGCTCGATTTAGTCGGCGCTCCGGGCTGCACTGAGACATTGATGTGGATCTGTTGCGGTGGCGCGGGCGCGGGCGCGGGCGCTGGCGGCGTTTTGATTTCCGGCGGGGGCGACACTGGGCTTTGGGCTGGCAAATCGTTTTGCAAAGGCGCCCCGGCGTTTTGCAAAGGCTCCGCGCGGCGCGCTTGATACTCAATAAACGACATGAACTCGGTGGGGCAGGCAGAATTAGTGAAACCCTTGCCCGCGACCGCGTACCCGAAACAGTGGCAATTGATCACCTCGCCGGCGTCGCCTTCCGGATCGCTGGGAAACAAGAGGCCGTTGGGCCAGAGGTCATCAATCGGGATGCCGCCCTCAGCCTGGCTCTTGATCTCGTTCTCGATATGGGTGAGCCGGGAATTCTCCAGGTGCGAAGTGCGCCAGCCCTTGCGTTCCACCTTCGCCTCCGTCATGCCCTCGTAGCGGCCGGCGTTCGTGGCGGTGTTGGTTTCGGTGAGCGCAATCATGTCGGCCCGGCCTTCGGCCACGTTGTAAACGGCTTTCACGCGGTCGCTCAGATCGGCAAAGGATTCACCGCCGCTCAGCCCTTCGCTCAAAGAACTCTTGAGCGCGTCCCAGGTGGTGGCGTTGATGCCCTTGATGGCGGGTTCGCGCGCGTTGAGGAACTTGATCGCCGCCAGCGGCGGCAGTTTGAAATCGATCGCGCCAATCTCATTGAACAGTTGCGCCCCGCCGTACTCGAGGTCCGCAATCAACAGCGAACGCAGCTTGCCCAGGAGATCCTTGTTCTCGTCGTCGGTATTAAAAAGGTCATCAATCGCGCGCGTGGCCGCCCGCGTCTCGTTCGTTAAATTGGCGAGCACGCGGTTGCGTTGCTCGAAGAAAAAGCGTTTTAGTTTGGATTTCTTGAGGTTGATGCTGCCCTTGAGCGCGGCCTCGTATTCGGGGTTGGGCGCGCAGACATGCGGCGGCGTCAGCAGCCGGAGGGCGCGCGCGAGGAGATTTTTATTCGGATCAGCGGGCAGCGCCGTCGGGTCGGGGCTGGCCGGCAGCGCCGGGCCGGGCGTGACTTCCTGCAAGCTGAAGGGCAGATAGCCCTTGTCGCCCCAGGGCAAATCTTCGAAGCCCAAATCATAGACCGAGTTGAGTTGGTTGAACGGCACGCCCATGTTGAACATCTTGGTGGCCGTATCCACGCGCGTCCGCCGGGCTTCCTGCATCACCGGTAGGCTTTCGACATCGAACCAGCCGAAAATATCCGGGCCGAAACTTTTCACAATCGGCTCGAAGGCCGCTTCCAACCGGCGACACAACGGGGTGATGGTGCTCTCGATAAAGTTGTAGCGCTCTTGCTCCGCGCCCGCGCCCGTGCCGAGCGTGCGCTGTTGCGAGAAGCCCATCGCAAAATCGGGCACGCGAAAGATCGCGCCGATCTCCCGGCGGTTCATTTCGCGGTGCGCAAGGAACTGCATGTCGGCACTGCTCACGGTGGGCTTGACCACTTGCGCCCCACCCCAGAGCAACAACGGGCGATCCGCCGTGCCGGCCTTGCGCTTGCGATCGCGCAACGCGGCCAGCATCTGCTCTCGCTGGACTTCGTCGAGTTGCTGATCGGTCTGCACAATCACGCCGGTATCGGCATTGTTCACCATCAGGCCCCGCATGAATTGTGCGGCGGCGTAATCCGTCGCCATCGCCACACTCGCCACGGTCAGCGGCGACATGCCGCGCCAATATAAATAGGGATTCGGGGTGCGGGAATGAATGACCTCCTCGGGCAGCAACATCTGGGAGGCCACGGGCGAGAGCAGCGGCGCGCCGGTGAACCGCCAGCCGGCGAGATCGTAACCCTGCACGACGTGCCAGAACATCTCCGGCGGCAACGTGATCATTTGTTGGATGCGCGAGCGCCGCGTCGGGCTCAGCGCCACGGGTTGCCCCGCGCCGTCCTGCGGCATCACAAAGAATTCACCGCGCAACATGAGCCAGGTGACGACGAGATTCCAAAACAGCCCGCGATCCAACGTAGGATGCGGCCGGTTGAACAGGTCCACCACCGGCCCGCTCTCGATGAGATCATCCCCGCCCGCCTGGCCGCGCGAGAAGCGAAACGGAATCTGGGCCACGTTCTCCGCGAGAATGCTGATCGCCACATAAACCCAGATGGATTGGGAATAGGGCGAGCTGAGGTCCGCCCCGCTGCGGCTCTCGCCATGGTCGCCGCGCAGAAAGTCCTCGACCGGGTTCAGCGACTTCTGGCCAATGCTAAAACCAAACTCGCGTTTGCCGATGTTAAGAGAAAGTTTCATCCGACCATGGCCCCCACTTCATTTTTTATTGCCGCCGCGCAGACCGCCAGGGCCTTGGCCCAGAACCGGTCACAATGGGAATCACCCGACTCGCCTTCGAAACGTTCGTTGCCGCCCACGGTGATGGTCTTCTTGATGCCGCGCAGATCGCTGGCCAGCTTTTCATCGCGGCGATAGCGCAGCTTGCCGTCTTCGTGGGCCGCGCGGAGCGGGTAGGCGAGATCGCTCTTGCTCTGTTGGGTGAAAGTGATGGGCCAGATCTTCCAGCCAAACTCGCGTTGCGCTTCCTCGGCGATCTGTTTGCCCAGGCCAGTCTCATCAATGCAGCAGCGCCGCACCTGCGGCAGCCGGAGCAATTGATAAAGGGTCGTGCGCTGTTCGCTGAAAGTGATGCCGCGCATCTCGATGCGATGCCGTTCCCACAGCACGTCGCCCACCTTCTCCTCGATGTCGATCACGCTCAGGTCATGCTTGCGCGCCACATCGAACCCGAGGTACAGCGGGTTTTTGCAATCGAGTAAATAATCGAGCGGTCGCCAGGCGGTGGCATCTTCGCATTTGCGAATAAAATCATAACTGATGAACGCCGAGGCCTCGTCCGCCGCGATGCAGCAATACTCTTGCAGCCATTGTTCCTCATCTATGCACTCACGGCGGATGCGGGCGAGCCAGTCTGCATTCGTCTCGCTCTTGCCGGTGGCGGCATTGATTTTCTCCACCAGGCCCTGCTCGACGGCGAGCTGGATGGGAATGGTGTGCAGACTCCACCCCATGGGGTTGTTGCGCTCCTTGATGTCGCGAATGATTTCGTAAAACACCGTGCCGACGCCGCGATGCGTCGAGAGAATGGTGAGTGTGCCACCCCATTGGGTGACCGGCTTGGCGAGCGAGTAAAGAACCCGCTGCTCTTTGTGCGGCGCGAACTCATCGAGAATCACATGCCCGGTCTTGCCGATGATGGCATCCGGATTCGAGCTGAGGCAGTAGATGCACAGGCCGTTGGCGAACTTGAGCGCCTGGGCCGAAATATCCTTTTCGCTGTTGATGAGCACGCCGCCCAGATCGGTCGCCGCGAACTTCAAGACGCGCGCCCAGCGTTTGCAATAGAGCATGAACTGCCGGGCCTGAATCTCATCGCGGCTCATCACCCACACATCCAGTTTGGCCGCCTTGTTCCCCGCCAGAATCACGGCCTTGTAGCTCACCGCGTACGAGAGCCCGATCTGCCGGCTCTTCTCAATGATCACCAGCGGGCTGGTGTCCCGGATCACCCCGGCCTGGAACGGCATGAAGTACTTGTCGAGCTTCATAGCAGGCGAAGCTCCCGTTCGATCTTCGCGATCGTCTCGCTGGTTAATCCACCCTCGGCCTTGCCTTCGTTGAGCGCCGCCAGCGCCTTGTCGCGTTGCTCGCGCACGAAGTCCCGATACTTCTGATTGTCCAGCGTGCCCTTGCTCAACTTCGCCAGGCTGTTGACGATGTGCGCATAATTCTCCGGCGCTTCGATCAATAATTCTTTGATGCTCGCGGTGTCGAATTCGCTGAT
>JANYBF010000136.1 GCA_025360895.1 Verrucomicrobiota bacterium | reverse complement strand
GGCCGGGGGCGCGGCACGATTCACGGGGGAGTTTTTGATCGAGCGTTTGCGCCGGCTCGTCACCTTGCTGGTTGCGTGGCTGCCGCAATATGAGTTCGACCCCGCAGTGAGTGAAATTGCGTTCGACGACGAGCAAGCCGCGCTGCCGTCGTGGCGGATTGATCTGGGCGACGGGCACGCGCTGGTGTTGCGCGGACGGATTGATCGCGTGGACTTATGGAAACGGGATGCTGATACCGCGCTCGCCGTCGTGATGGATTACAAATCGCGGGTGCGAAAGCTCGACTCGACGAAACTCTATCACGGGCTGGAATTACAACTCCTGTCCTACCTCGGCGTGCTGAAGCAGTTGCCGATGGCGGAAAAGCTATTCGGCGTCAAACGGCTGATTCCGGGAGGCGTGTTTTACATTCCGCTCAACGGCGGTGGGGGCAAACCCAGCACCACGCGAGCCGAAGTGCTGGCCAGCGGAAAGGAAGAGCAACGCACCGCGTATCAGCACAGCGGCCGGTTCCTCGCCGATGAACTGGCACATTTCGACAATCGCGCCGCGCTGAAGGGCGACCAGTTCAAATACGCCAAAAACAAAGATGGCGAATTGACCAGGCGTGGTAACGAAGCGTTGCCCGCGACGGAGTTCGAAGCTTTGCGCGAAAAGATTGAGAACCATTTGCGCGATTACGGGCGCCGGATTTTTGGCGGCGAATTGGCCGTGACACCATTCCGCATCGGCACGATGACGGCCTGTGATTACTGCGATTTCCGACCCGTGTGCCGGTTTGATCCCTGGACCCAGCCCTTCCGCGATTTGCGGCCTCCGCCCAAACCCGCCACAGACGCTGCGCCGAAGCCAGGAACGAGGAAAACTCCATGAGCGACCTGACGCAACAACAGGCGGCGGCGGTCAACGGGCGCGGTAATTTACTCGTCGTGGCGGGGGCGGGAACGGGCAAGACCCACACGCTCATCGCGCGTTGTCTGCGGCTCGTCGTCGTGGAACGCGGGTCGTTGGAAAACATTTTGATGGTGACGTTCACCGAGGCGGCAGCGGCCGAGATGCGCGGGCGGTTGCGGAAGGAATTACAAAAACTTCACGCGACCCGACCGGACGATGAACAGCTCGCGCAACAACTGGCCCTGCTCGACACCGCGCGCATCAGCACGCTGCACGGCTTTTGCCTGCAACTCGCGCGCGAACATTTTCACGAGCTGGGCCTCGACCCGCAGTTCGGCGTACTGGACGAGCAACAAACACGGCCGCTTCAGCGCGAGGCTTTGGATGAATTATTGGAACGCCATTACGCCGGGACGAGTGCGGAATCGCGGGCGGTGCAGGCGCTGATTCGCGCCAGCGGACGTGGGATGGACAAGCGCGTCCGCAAATTGATTTTGCGATTGCACGCCTATTCGCAATCGCTGCCGGACCCGGCGAGCTGGTTGGCCGCGCAACGGACACGGTTTGAAGTCAGCGAGCCGGACGAATGGCGGGAATTGTTTGTGCAAGCCGTCGTGACCTGGCGCGAGGAATGGCGAACCGCCGTGGCGGCAACCGCCGGGGAGACGGCGGCATTACGATTGGCGCTGGCCGCGCTGGAAATGCTTTCCGCGCAACCCACGCTTGCGCAGTGTGCCCAGACGTTGCAGTCCGTGGCGGCGGCCGACGGAGATCAGAACTGGCCGCGCGGCACGAAAGGAAAATTCCGGGAGCCGTTCACAGCCTTTTTTGCGGACGCGGAGTTTCTCGGCGCCCTGGCCCTGAACGACAATGGCGATCCGCTGAAGCAGGATTGGGAATGGGCGCAGGCGCAAATGCTGGCGTTGATTGATCTGACGCGCGAGTTCACGGTGGCGTTCGCCACCAAGAAGCGCGAGTTGGGCGGGGTGGACTTTCCAGACCTGGAGCAAGGCGCATTGCGACTCCTCCGCGACCCGGTCATCACGGACGAATGGCGAACCCGACTCGCGCATGTCTTCGTGGATGAATACCAGGACATCAATGCGGCCCAGGACGCAATCCTCACGGCGTTGAGCCGGGCCGGCGTGGCGGCAAACCGCTTTCTCGTCGGCGACGTGAAGCAGAGCATCTATCGCTTCCGGTTGGCGAATCCTCAAATTTTTCAGCGATACAAGGATGAATGGTCGGACCAGGAGACCGCCAGCGCTGGCGGTCGAGCCTTGTCCCTCACAGAAAATTTCCGGAGCCGGGAAGGGTTGCTCCGATTTGTGAATCCGCTCTTCGCGGCATTGATGCGAAGGGAAATTGGGGGAGTCGAATATGAACCGTTGCAATTTGGTGCGCCAGAACAGCGCGCGGCGCTTCGCGCTGAGAACAATCCGACACCGTGCGTGGAGTTTCATTTGATCGCCCAGACGGAGGAAGCGGGGGCCGCCGAAGCCGAGGAAGCCGACGATGCGGCGAACGCAAAAAACGAAGCGACGGATTTACTCGGCGTGGAACGTGAGGCGCGACTGGTGGCGCGACGATTGCGCGGGTTGCACGACCAAGGCCATGAAGTATGGGACAAGGAGGAAAAAGTTTTCCGCCCGGTGAAATGGAGCGACATGGCGGTGCTGCTGCGGTCGCCGGGCGGGCGGGCGGAGGCCTTTGCGATGGAGTGCAGCAAAGCGGGCGTGCCGTTGAGTGCCGCGCGCGACGGGTTCTTTGCCAGCCTGGAAGTGAGCGATCTATTGAACTTGCTCAAGTTACTGGACAATCCTTTGCAGGACGTGCCGCTGCTCGCCGTGTTGCGGTCGCCGCTGGTCGGCATGTCGTTGGGCGAACTGGCGGAGGTACGGGCTGGTAGCCAGCTCAAGCCGTTTTGGACGGCGCTGGGGCGAATGCAAGATGCAAAAAACAAAATACCGGATTCAACCGCAGATAAGGTGGAGGCTTTTCTTAACCAGTTCGCACGCTGGCGGGGGTTGGTGCGGCAGACCTCTTTGTCGCAATGTCTGGAGACGGCATTGGCGGAGACACATTACGAAGCGATGCTGTTGGCCGGCGAACGCGGCATTGAGCGCGCGGCCAACGTGCGCCGGTTGCTCGACCTCGCGCGGCAGTTTGATCCGTATCAACGGCAGGGGCTTTATCGTTTTCTGCGCTTCGTCCGGTTGCAGGAGGAGGAGGAATTGGACTTGCAACCGGCGTCGCCGCACGCCGAGAACGCGGTGCGGCTCCTCAGCATCCACAAGAGCAAAGGACTGGAATTTCCGGTCGTCGTGCTGGCGGGAATGGGAACACGATTCAACGAGCAGAATTTGAACGAGACGGTGTTGCTGGACGAGACAATGGGGTTGTGCCCAAAGATCACCCCGCCCGAGGCGGAGCAAAGTTATCCAAGCTTGACCCACTGGCTGGCGCGGCGACGGGAGCGACGGGAATTGCGCGGCGAGGAAGTGCGGCTGTGCTACGTGGCCCTGACCCGCGCCCGAGACCGCCTTATCCTCATCGGCACGACGCGGCGCAAGGTGGAGGCGGCGAAATGGGAATGCGGGCCGGCCGAAAGCATAAGCACGCACGAAATGGCGGACGCGCGCAGCCATTCGGATTGGCTGTTGCTGTGGCTATCACGCACAACGGTGGCGGAAAACTGGACCAACGATCGAAGCGGGGCCAACGATCGGTTGTCCTGGCAGATTTACGATGGGCGAGCTCCGGCTTTCAACGCCACTCGCGAGAGCACTTCAACTGAGCCGCGCGCCGACGAGCGAGCGGAGTCAGCACCAGCCGACGCATGGGCGCAATTGGCTTCGCGCTTAAACTGTCCATACCCGTTTCCAATGGCGACCACGGAAGCGGCCAAGACTTCCGTCACGGTACTGCGCCGGCGGGCAACGGAAGCGGATGTGATGGAGGCGGAAGATTGGAGCCGGGAGTCGCCAGTGTTCAGTCTTCAGTCTTCAGGCCACCGTCAACGGACGCGACAAGGGAAGCTGGCTGCGACTGAGATCGGCCTGGCGCATCATTTGTTTCTGGAACACCTCGGATTGGAACAGACAGGGAGTGAAGCGGAATTACGGGCGGAAGCGGAACGGTTACGGACGGCGGGGTTGATTTCAGCAGAGCAGCTTGTGGCGCTGGATTTCGCGGTGCTGACGAACTTCTGGCGATCGGAGATGGGGCGAAAAATTTATAACCAAGCCCAGCATGTGAAACGGGAGCTGGCATTCACAGCCCGGTTTGACGTGATCGAATTGCGGACGCTGATTCGCGCCGGGACCGAGTTTGATGCTTCACTGGCTTCGGATGAGTTCGTTGTGGTGCAGGGCGTGGTGGATTTGGTGGTGCTGTTGCCCAAAGAAATCTGGCTGGTGGATTTCAAAACAGATGAAGTCGCTCCCGCCGAGGTAGCCGCCAAAGCAAAGCACTACGAGCCGCAGTTAAAGCTGTACGCGCTGGCACTGGCGCGGATTTATCAACGGCCCGTTACGGAGTGCCAACTGCACTTCCTCGCGGCCGCCAAAACCGTTCGCATCGCAACGCCGCCCGCGATTACGCCGGCGTAACGCCAGATGGCAACTGGCTTTGGTCGCTCGTGGCCGGGGACCGGCGTGAAGCATTGGTCTTCGCGTCGAATGCCTCGCCCTCGACCCAGACCACCGCCGGCCGGATGAGTTTACCCTGAAAGGTAAAGCCCAGGGCGATCATCTCGGCGACCACCCCCGCTGTGGCGGGCGGATTGCCCTCCACCAACTGATGCCGTTGGGGATCGAAGGGTTCCCCCGGTGCCGCGAGCACCGGTACGAGACCGACACGCCGGGCCGCATCCCGGCAGGCATTCTGAAATTGACCGAGCTGGGCGATGAGCTTTTCCTGACCAGAATGCGCCGCCGCGCGATTGAGGGCAAAGACGTGGTCGAGCATGAAAACGACAATATTGAGCCAGTCGTTTTCGGTGCGGCGAAGTTTTTCCACTTCGAGCCGGAGCGTGGCCTTCTCGCCATCATTGGCTTTTTCCATGAACGCGGCAAACTCGCGAACTTCCACCGCCATCCGATCGGTGATGTCACGGGCAAGGCCAGCCGTTTTGTCCGCCTGAACCTGGGCGGTTTGGAGATTGTCATTGGCACTGACAATCTGCGCGACCAATCCTTCGAGGTCCTGGATTTTTTCCGTGGCCGAGCACAGCGTACTGGTTTCGATGAGCTTGATGAGGGCACCGTATTTGATCACCGCGCGATATTCGAGCAGATAGGGCAGGATGCCGAGTAATGCGCCGAGAGCAACGCAGATGGCGATCGTGATGATTTGGTCCACCGGCAGGGGTAGTTTGCCCTGCCAATTGACGAAATAGGCGAGACCCAGCATGAGCCCATCGGCGAGAAAGAATGGCCACTTGGGGACTTTGAGGGCCTTGAGTTCCTGTGCATCTTGCATGACGCGACAGTAAACAATTACCACGGGCGTTTCAAGCAGATGCATAACTGGCATTATCAACTCCGGCTTTGAACCCAATCAAAATTGCATCGTAGCGGGCGAGCAAGACTTTGGTTTGTATTGGGTAGAAGCCTCAAGAAGTTTAGCGGGAACCGCCGCCAAGAAAACTGCTCATAGTTCCTCGCCCATACAGAATGTAGAAAATGATTTTTTGCTCGCCGTTACGATCCGGCTGCATCTGGTTCGCCCGGATTCTAAAAAAGCCTGGCTTGCTGCTGACCGAGTGTACCCCCAAGACCCTCGAACTGGAACTAAAGTGCCGGGCCACTTTGGCCTGCCTGCCCGTCTTGGACTATTCAGTCCCGCTTGACTTGTCGGGCGGCAATGATTGGATTTTTATTTGCAGTTTGTCACTCGCTGATTTATGCCTGCCAGCTTCATCCCCTTGGCCTGCGGCGGCGGCCTGCGCAGCGAGTTCGCGCTCCAACTGTTCTCCCTGCTCCAAGGCATCGCGCAACGTCGTCGTCCAATGTGGCGATTGTCTTACCGCGTCGGCCTGTTCTTCACACAATGTCCAAGCCCGGCGAAATGAAGCCAGCGCTTCCTGCGGGCGTTGCGCCCCGCGCAGCGCAGCTCCCTGATCAACCAGGACAGTCGTCAGGAACATCTGCCATTCCCTGTTGGCGGCATCGCGTGCCAACAATTGATCGCCAAGCTTGACGCCCTCCGCCAAAGTGGCCACCGCCGCCACATAGTTGGATTTGAGCGTTTGCGTTTCGCCTGCATAATTGAGTGCGATCATAAGGTCGCTCACTGGCTCGGCTGACTTTGGATCATTCCGCAGCGCCTCGCGGGCCAGTTCGAGGTTGTTTGCATACGCCCGGTCTGCTTCATCGAACTGGCCCCGCTCGCTAGCCAGGTTGCCGATCGCGCCAAGAACTGTAGCCAGCCGACGTTTTGGCAGCGTTGCAGACGGCTCCGCCGCCAGCCATTGGCGGAAAACGTTTTCGGCCTTATGCAAATAGTCACCCGCTTGGTCGAGGCGCTGCAAGTGACGGCAGTCTTGTCCAAGGTTGCAGGCTGTCGATCCATAAGCACCCAGCCACGCCATGTTGGTCGGCTGAATTTGGATGAGACGTTCGCGTAGGCTGAAAGCGTTGCTGTGGGCTTCAAATGCATTCGTGAAATCGGCTTGCCGGGCATAGGAAATGCCCAGGTCATTCCAAGTACGCGTCAACTCGAATTGCCAATCTAGGTTTGTGAGATACGCCGTCAGGAGTTTTGCGTATTGCTGAATGGTGCGGTCATACTTGGTTATGGATTCAGCCAGGCGGCCTTGAGCGGCTCGAATGTCCGCGAACTGGTAGAGTGCTTTGGCTTGAGAGTGCTGGCTCTCGGGAGTCATCTGGTCAGGAAGCATCTTCGCATAAAACTGATCAACCTGCGAAATCGTGCTTTCGAGGACATCGAGCCGGCCAACAGGCTGCAAACGGTCGGCCAGATCGCCGAGCATGAAATTGATGAGCTGTTCACCTTCGCGCTGGCGATCCTCGGCCCGGACGCGTTGGGTCGCCTCGGAGCGCCGCGCTTGCTCGATGCGCTGCACAAACAGGATCGAGCCAATCGCGCCGGCCAGCAGCAACAACAGTATTGCGGCGGCGAGTGAGGCCACCACCGGTTTGCGCCGTGCCCACCGTGCGAGCCGCCCGAGGCTGCCAACCGGCCGGGCTAGAATCGGTTCGTGACGAAGAAAGCGGCCCAGGTCTTCGGCCACCGCTTTGGCATCGGAGTAACGCCGGCCCGGTTCCTTGCTCAAACACTTCAAACAAATGGTTTCCAGATCACGCGGGATGCCCGGATTTAAAAGCGCTGGGGTGATTGGTTCCTGCTCGACCACCTGCCTAAGAATATCCGTTGCGCTCTCCCCGGTGAACGGCGCGCGGCCGGTGAGGACATGATAAAGTACGGCGCCCAGACCATAGACATCAGAGCGGGCGTCAATCCGGCTGTTTTGGCCGGCGGCCTGTTCCGGGGCCATGTATCCCGGCGTGCCGAGGAGACTCCCAGTTTGAGTGAGCGACGCGGCATCTTCGAAGCGACGTGCTAGCCCGAAATCCGTGACGTGCGGCTCGTCTTCCGCGTCCAGGAGAATGTTCGACGGCTTGAGATCCCGGTGCAGCACGCCGTGATCGTGCGCGTGCTGGACAGCGTCGGCGACCTGCGCCACGACCTCCGCCGCCTGCCGCGCCGGCAATGGTCCGTCCCGGGTGATGACGGCGAGATCGCGGCCGGCGATCAAATCCATGGAGAAATAATGCTGACCTTCGCATTCGCCCACCTCGTGAATGGAGACGATGCCCCGGTGTTTGAGCGAAGCAGCGGCGGCGGCTTCCGCCCGGAAACGTTCCACGTCCTGCCCGGAAGCCAAAGCGCCGTGCAATAAAAGTTTGATGGCCACTTCGCGGCCCAGATTTTTTTGGCGGGCGCGGTAAACCACGCCCATTCCGCCGCGCGCAATTTCTTCGATCAACTCATAGTCTCCAAAATAGCGCAAGGTTCCCAGTGAGACAGGCAGGCCGGGTGAGGCGGATAATTCGGCACCGAACGCGATCCCGGCGAGGCAGGGCAGGCATAACCCTTGGGAACGGTCGGCCGCCAGCACCCGGCCGCAGCGCGGACATCGCAGCGGCTCAATGAGGGAAGTTGGGGCCATACTCTATTCAGCGCGATTTCTGGCAGGGCATTACGGCATTGAATTCACAAGGAAAGAATGGCTAGGAAATTGCGCATCTCTTCTTCGATATCCGTTTCCGACCCGACCGTGTCGGCGACCGCGCTTCGCACGAGTTCCCGGAAGCGCAGGCGGAGCCGGTGAATGGCCACGGCGATCGCGCCCGGCGTCATGGCCAGTTCCCGGCCCAATGAAGCGTAGTCGTCCGCCGCATCGGTGGCCAGGCAGGGCTTGAGTGTTTCGTAAAACCGCTCTTTGCCGCGCGCAATATTTTCCTGGCGCAACTTTTCGAGGGCTTGATCGAGAATGGTTTCGGCCCAGCGCCGGTCAAACGCAAGGTCGGGTGTCGCACCATCATCCGTCAGCGACGCGCGGCAAAGTGCCTCCGCGTTCTCGATGTCGAGCGAAATGATCTCGGCGCGACCGCCGCGTTTGAGGGTGCCGGCCTGACGGGCCTCGCTCACCAGATAATTGCGCAGCCCGGCCAGTAAATACGACCGGAAACGTCCTTTGTCCGGGCTGACCGTAGCCAGATCTTCCCGTTCCAGCAGTCGCGCCAGATAGCCTTGCACCAAATCCTGCGCCTCATGCGGCGTCTGGCCGGAACGTCTTAAAAACGCGTAGAGTGGTGGCCAATAGAGCCGGCAAAGATCCTCCAAGGCTTCGCGGGAAATGGGCGACGTAACCGCTGTGGCGCGAATGATGACGCTCCATTTGGTCGCTGGAAACTCGGCATGTTTCTGTGTCTCCACCACGCTGGAGATGCTACCGGAAATTGGCCGCCGCACAAGGCCGGACGAATTGGCTGTAATATTTCCCCCGTTGTCGCGCTATTACTGATGGAACCTTTATTAACAAACCGGAATCCATATGAAAAACCCATTAACTATCAGTAATCGAAATACAATTCTCAAAACCCTCACCTGGAGCTGTGCCGTTATTGCCGCGCATCTCTTGTCAACCAATGGCTCCGCCCAGACCTACACTTGGGATCAGCAGGCAGATGGGAGGGTCTATCTCACCTGTCCGAATAGCGCGCCCGACCATTGGCCGAGCAACAGCCTTTGGAGCCAGTCGGTCGCTACAAACGGGAATTGCGACGGTTCTGCCATCGTCATCTCCGCGCCCAGCAACTTCAATCCGGCACCGCCCATCGGAGTTTATCCGGGTGGTCCTGAGGCGGTCGGCGTGGATGTGGTGTTGGGGGCGCCGGCCAACACCGTCTGCGATGTGATTGTTACGCTAAACAGTTTGACGATTAAGACCAATGGTGGTGTGATCGGATTTGGCGGCAACGTCAATGTGACGGCGAACACGTTTGATTTTCAAGGTGATGGCAACTTTGGCGGCGGCGGCGGCGGAATCACCATTGCGTCAGGGGGAACGCTGGTCAAATCCGGCGGCACCGGCACCTTTGACTTTGGGAGTAGTTATGGTGCGACCGGTCTTAAGGGCACCGCCGCCACGATTGTGGTGAAATCCGGCACCCTGAGTTTTCCTGCGGGTAACAACGGTACGCATCTGACCGGGGGAGGGACTTTTGTGGTTTCCAATAATGCAGTTCTTAATTTGGCACCGGATAATGCTACCGGCACTTATCTTGATGGAAATTTCATCGGTGTCGGCACCGGCACCGTGCTTTTGAATGCGGGCATTTTATCCTGTAGCGTTTATTCACCCTCCAGCAGCTTTAATTTTCCGGGAACCATGTTCCAGTGGACTGGCGGACAATTGGCGGGAGGAGGCTTGGTCACCAATTATGGCACCATTAACATCAGCAACAATCCTGCTTTTGTCGGCAATGGTCAGCTTGTAAACCGGGGTCTCATCAAGTTAGCGGATGGCAGCACGCTTTATACGTCGGCTGGAACGATCGCGAATCTGACTGATGGCACCATCAATCTGCTGGGGGATGCCGGTTTGACGGGCACAACGACTATCCAAAATCAAGGCTTGTTCAAAAAATCCGCCGGCACCGGGATTTCGCAAGTCTTTCCGACATTCCAGAATTACGGCGGGACGGTGGAAGTGGACAGCGGCACGCTGGCCGTGGGCCTCACCCGCAACGATAGTATCTCCAATGCGACGTTTATTGTTCACAACGGTGCGACTTTCGACCTGAGCATTTCGAACAACAACACGATCATCGGGGGCGTGCTAACGGGATCAGGCGGCGGGACAGTATTCATGAACAACGGCATGGTCACTTGCTATAATGTCAACGGATCAGCGACGCTGGATTTTCCCGGAGCCATGTTCCAATGGGCGGGCGGCGGCCTCGGCG
>JANYBF010000578.1 GCA_025360895.1 Verrucomicrobiota bacterium | reverse complement strand
AACGCCAACTCTTTATTGGCATCGAAAGCTGGTACAACCAACGCCGCCGTCACAGTTCCTTGGGCTATCAATCGCCAGTTGCTTTTGAAACCCAGTTCATGAAAAACTAACCGCAACCAATGACTTCCGCCCCTGTCCGCCATCTCGGGGGAACTTCACTATCTGGTGTTCGATGCCCGCTACGAAAAAGTCCCCCACGACGGCCAGCTCCGCGACTGTGCCGTGCTCATCGCCTTGGGCATCACCCCCACAGGTCAACGCGTCATTCTCGGGGTGAGCGTCGCCCTCAGTGAAGCCGAAGGGCATTGGCGGACCTTCTTCCAAAGCCTCGTCCAGCGCGGCCTGTGTGGCGTCTCGTACATCGTCAGCGATGATCACCCCGGCCTGGCCGCCGCGCGCAAAGCCGTCTTTGGCGCCATCCCGTGGCAACGCTGCCAGTTCCACCGCCAGCAAAACGCCCAGGCGTACGTCCCACGCCTGGATCAACTCTCCGAAGTCGCCCGCGCGATCCGCAGCGTCTTCGAGTGCCTGAGTGGCCCCGCGGCGGAACAACGGCTCAAGGAAATCGTGACGCACTACGCCAAAAGCGCGCCCAAACTCGCCACTTGGCTGGAGGAAAATCTACCGCAAGGGTTCACGGTGTTCACCCTGCCCGCGGCTCATCAGAAACGCCTGCGCACCTCCAACGCCCTGGAACGCGTCAATATGGAACTCAAACGCCGCACCCGCGTCGCCCGCGTCTTTCCCAATGAAAAATCCCTCCTCCGCTTGATCACCGCGCGCTTGTGCGAAACCAGCGACGATTGGGAAACCGGAAAAATCCACCTCAACATGGAAAACCAAAACCCACCCTCAGTTTGATGCTCAACAATTTTACAGAAAAGAAATTGCGCCGCCGCGCGCCCGGTCGAGAGGGACATTCTCATGGAGTTCCGACGACCCGCCCGTTCCCTGTTGAAGTCGGACAGTTCGTCCGCTAGCCTGTCTGGGCTATGACGTTGACTGAAAAAATTCTCGCGCGTGCGGCGGGCAGAGCCTCGGTGCAGGCGGGCGACAATGTGTGGGTGCAGGCCGACGTGCTGATGACGCACGATGTGTGCGGACCGGGAACGATTGGAGTGTTCAAGCGCGAGTTCGGCCAGACCGCCAAGGTCTGGGACAAACAACGCGTCGTCATCATTCCCGACCACTACATTTTCACCGCCGACTCCAAGTCGAATCGTAACGTGGACATCCTCCGCGACTTTGTGAAGGAACAGGGCCTGCCGTATTTCTACGACGTGATTGATGATCCGGACGGCTCATGGCATTTCGATGCCTCCAAGGGGATGCTGAAGAAACAATACGGCTCGCAATACGCCGGCGTTTGTCACACCGCGCTGCCGGCGAAAGGTCACACACGTCCCGGCGAAATTTTGTTCGGCACGGACTCGCACACCTGCATGGCGGGCGCGTTCAATCAGTTCGCCACCGGCATTGGCAACACGGACGCGGGCTTCGTGCTGGGCACGGGAAAATTGCTCATCAAAGTTCCCGAGACGATGCATTTCCGGCTTGAAGGCAAAATGATGCCGGGCGTGATGGCGAAAGACATCATTCTGCATTGCATCGGCGAGATCGGTTTCGATGGGGCGACGTATCGCGCCTTGCAGTTTGACGGGCCGGGCGCGTCGAATCTCTCAATGGACGACCGCATGACCATCGCCAACATGGCGATTGAGGCGGGCGGCAAGAATGCCATTTTTGAATTCGACGCGCGCACGGCCGAATATGTGGACGCCCGCACGCGGCTCAACGGGACTAAGACGAGTTACGAACCGGTGATGGCGGACCGGGAGCAGAAGTTCTGTTACGAGCACACGGTGGACTTGTCGCAACTCGAACCGATGGTCGCGTGTCATCCTGATCCGGGCCAGCGCAAGAGGGCGAAGGATATGGGCGACATGAAACTCGACCGCGCCTATGTCGGCTCCTGCACCGGCGGCAAGACCAGTGACTTCGTGGAGTTCGCGCGCGTGTTGCGGGGCAAGAAAGTGACGATTGATACCTTCGGCGTACCCGCGACGCCGGACATCGTTCACGACCTGCAATCCACCCGCTGGGGCGGTCAGACGATCTGGGACATCCTGGTCACTGCTGGCGTGCAGATGACGGAGAACGCCGGCTGTGCGGCGTGCCTCGGTGGGCCGGTGGACACCTTTGGCCGCATCAACAAGTCCGGCATCAAGTGCATCAGCGCCACGAACCGCAACTTCCCCGGCCGGATGGGCGACAAGGAATCGCAGGTGTTTCTCGCGTCACCGGCGACGGTTGCCGCCAGCGCCATCACGGGCTGGGTCACGGACCCGCGGGAATATTTGAGCTAACCGGTTGAAGCCGCGTGGCAACTCGCCGGGACGCCAATTTTGTTCCCGCTTTGCTTCGTCCGGGAACGAAGTAAACTTTCGCCATGAAAAAGTCCCATGTGATGCTCGGGCTGGCAGCGCTCGGGATCCTCTTTGTCCTCGGCCTGGGGCTGGGCTGGGACGCGCGGCGTTGGGTGACGGGCGGCGGGCCGGTCGCCTATAACACGGCCACGGTATTGCGCCAGGTCCAGACACTGTCGCAACTGGTCACGGTGAAATACGTGATGGAGAAAGTGGTGGTGATGGAGGACGTGAAGTGGTTCGGCGAAAGCCGGGTGTTGCTGGTGGCCAACGGCGTGGTGAAAGCGGGCGTGGATTTCAGCCGCTTGAAGCCGGAGGACGTGCGGGTAACGGAAAAAAAAGTGTCCCTTCACCTGCCGGCCGCTCAGATCACGGATGCCTATCTGGACGATCGGCAGACGCGCGTGGTGGAGCGAACGACCGGTTTGCTGCGTACGTTCGACAAGGACCTGGAACAAACCGCGCGCCAGATGGCAGTGGATGACATCCGCCGCGGGGCCAAGGCCGCGGGAATCCTGAAGGACGCCGATGATCGGGCGCAGGCGCAGGTGCAGAATTTATTTGAGCAGATGGGGCTGACGGTGGAGTTCGTTGGCCGATGAGGAACAGGTCGGCATTGCACAAGACAGTGCCTTGAATTAAGCCAGCGGCGAAGCTTCAACGAACCGCCCGGGTCGTTTCAGCCAATCACCACGGGCCGGCCGGATCTAATTGATCGGATGTGGTTGATCTTGATGGGCAATGGGCCGTTCGCGAAAGCCTTGGAGTCCGTCTCAACAATGACGCGGTGGCGGGGAAGGTCGGGCCCCGCAGGGTGGGCGCGCAATTGCATCAGGTAAAGCAAGGGCGGACGCGGGGCCGGGCGGCGATTGGTGATCTGGGCGTAACCGCTAACCTCCTGAAACATTTTGAGCACTTTAATCTTGTTGGCCATGTTGTCTTCCTTGCCCATCAATGTTGCAGTTCATGTGCCAGCGCGGTGCCGACGGAAATCGCGGGCCGGATTTTTTCCCGCGCACGCACAACGACAATCCGGGGACGGGAACGAAGTGGAATTGGCGGGCGCCGCGCGGGGCACAAACCCAGTCGGGGGCAAATCCCGCTTGGCAGTGTGATTTCGTTCTGGTTAGCTGGCGGGGCCGAATGAAAAAACTCCTCGCCGCCCTGCTCGCCTGCGCGGCCACTGCCTTCGCCGTTTCGGTTTCCGCCCAAGTGAAGCCGGAACTAGCGCTGGAGATTAAGACGCTCGCCCGTTCCGCTGGTGATGGATTGATTGAATACGATCAAAACACCGGCATGGCGGTGTTCACCAACGGGGTCGAGATCACTTACGGTGACGCGGTCCTCACGGCCGATGAGGCGCGGGTGAACAGCACCACGGGCGAAGTCTACGCCGCTGGTCATGTGCGCATCCTCCAGAACGATCTGACGTGGACGGGGGACAGCATCCGCTACAACTTTAAGACCGGACTGATGGAGGCCGAACAATTTCGGGCCGGCCATCCGCCCTCATCCGCGTTTGCGGCGGGCGAGAATCTCGGGGCCGAGAACTTGAGGCGGGATCCGACCAACAAGACCGCGACGGCTCAGAGCGTTCTGACCAACGGGATACTCGCCGCGCGGAGCGCCTTCATCACCACCGACGACATCGCCAACCCGGCAGAACGGGTCCGGGCAAGTTCCATCAAGATCATTCCTGGCAAATCCATTGAGGCCCGCAATGCCGTATTGTATCTGGGCAACGTGCCGGTCTTCTATTTCCCATTCTACACGCAGTCGCTGGATAAGAACGCGAACCATTTCAATTTTACGCCCGGCTACCGGACCAGTTACGGGGAGTTCCTCCTGAGCCGGTACACTTGGCGGCTGAGCGACACGGTGGATGGGGTGCTGCGGGCGGACTACCGGACCCTACGGGGCGCGGCGGGCGGGGCCGACCTAAACCTGCACCTCGGGCGGTGGGGCGAAACCGCGATGAAGTATTATTACATGCATGACGAGGACCCCACCTACGGCAATCCCGCCGAAGTCCCGCCCGCCAACCGCCAGCGCTTTGCCTTTGGCTACAACGCGACGCCCTATACCAATTTGAATTTCAAGGCGCAGGTCGCCTACCTGAGCGACTCGTTGATTCTGCATGATTTCTTCGAGCACGATTTTCTCCAGAACCCGCAACCCAGCACCTTTGTCGAGATCAACAAACTGTTCGACAACTTCAGTCTGGATGTGCTCACCGTCGTGCGGATCAACGATTTCTTTCAAACCGTCGAGCGCCTGCCCGATGTCCAGCTTACCGGCTTCCGGCAACAGGTGTTTGACACCCCGTTGTATTACGAAAGCAAAAGCTCCATCGGCTATTACAACCAGGAATTTGCCATTACAAACGGGGTGCCGACCGGCCTCGACTACGCGGCGGCGCGCTTCGACACCTATCACCAAGTCACCCTGCCGGAAACTTTTTTTGGCTGGCTCACGGTAATCCCCCGCGTCGGTGGCCGCTGGTCCTATTACGGGGTGGAGAGTGGCCCGGGCGGCACCAACGAGGCAACGCCCCGCACCGTCTTCAACACCGGCGCCGAAGCCACATTCAAGGTGTCGCGCCTCTGGGCCGGCGCGACGAACGGCTGGCTGGCGCTCGATGGCTTGCGGCACATCGTAGAGCCGTCATTAAATTATGTTTATGTGCCATCGCCCAGCGTCGAACCGCGCCAGTTGCCGCAATTTGACTACGTCCAACCGAGCCTGCGCCCGTTACCCATCGAATTTCCGGACTACAACTCAATTGACTCGATCACCAGCGCGAACGTCGTCCGGATGGGGCTTCGGAATCGCCTGCAAACCAAACGCGACGGGAAGCTCGAGAATTTTTTATTCTGGGACGTTTACACCGACTGGCGGCTCACCCCGAACGCCGACGAGTCCATGTTTGCCGATTTGTATTCCGACGTGGTGTTCCGGCCGCGGACCTGGTTTACGTTTGAATCCGAGATGCGCTACGACGTCGGTCGCGGTCTGCTGGCCGTGGCGCAGCACACGTTGACCCTGCGCCCCAACGAGGTCTGGAGTTGGAGTCTCAGCCACTGGTATTTGAACAATGAGGTGAGCGCCGTGCTCTCGCCGGGCCAGACGGGAAACAATCTTTTAATCAGCACGCTCTACTACAAGCTCAACGAGAACTGGGGCTTGCGGGCCACGCAGCAATACGAACTCCGCGAACGAGTGATGCAAGCCCAAAGCTACGCGATTTACCGCGACCTGCGCAGTTGGACGGTGGCCTTGGCTTTACGCGTGCAAAACAATCAAGGCAGCCCGCAGGATCTCACCGTGGCCTTCACCTTCTCCCTCAAGGCCGCACCCAAAATGGAGGTCGGCGGCGACACCGTGCATGCAGGCGGATTGCTGGGTTACTGATGGCCGCGCGGCAAAACTCGCTGCGGCCGCCCGCGCGACTGGCTTTCACCGCCATGGCCCGGGCGCCGAAACGAAGTTTCCCCGGCCCCGGCTGGAAAGCCAAGGCCGTGCGGGTTCACCCGGAAAAGTTCACCTGCCTAAAAGTTGCCTTGACGGGCGCAATGCGGCCGTCAAATTGACAGCGATCAAACTTGGATCAACCCATGAACCTGCGCTTGCTCCTTACCAAAATCAAAAGCGGTGAAATTGACACCGTCATCGTTGCGTTCCCGGATGTCTTTGGGCGTCTGGTCGGCAAACGCTGCACGGGCGATTTTTTCCAAAAGCACGCGCAACACGGCACCCACGGCTGTAGTTATCTCCTGACGGTGAACATCGAGATGGACCCGCTCGACGGCTTCCAACTGGCCAACTGGGACAAAGGCTTCGGTGACTTTGAGATGCGACCGGATTTTTCCGCGTTGCGCGTGCTGCCCTGGCAGCCCGGGACCGCGCTCGTCATCTGTGATTCGTTGCAGGCGGACGGCCAACGGGTTGCCGAAGCGCCGCGTTCCGTTCTCCGACAGCAGATTGAAGCGTTGGCCAAGAAGGGCTGGACCGCCGCCCTCGCGAGCGAGTTGGAATTTTTTCTCTTCAATCAGAGCTATCACGATGCTTTTGCCGGCGATTACCGGAATCTCATTCCTTCCAGCGATTACCGGATTGATTACCACACGATGCAACCCGCCCGCGACGAAACTCTCATGCGGCTCGTGCGCAATTCGATGGCCACCGCCCGCGTACCGGTCGAATCCAGCAAAGGCGAATGGGGTCGCGGCCAACACGAGATCAATTTCGTTTACGACCAACCGCTGGCGATGGCGGACATGCACGTCCTGTTCAAGCAAGGCGTCAAAGAAATCGCCGCGCAACAGGGCAAAGCCATCAGCTTCATGGCCAAGCCCTGGCACACCGAGGTGGGCAGCAGTTGCCACATCCACATCAGTCTCTGGCGCGGGGGGAAGAATCTTTTCTGGGATGCCAAAGCCGGCGGCTCGAAATGTTTCCGCCAGTTTCTTGCCGGGCTAATGAAATACGCGCCGGAACTCGGCTGTCTTTTCGCGCCAACGATCAATTCCTACAAACGCTATCAATCGGCCAGTTGGGCGCCGACGCGGATGGCGTGGTCGCACGACAACCGTACGGTCGGTTTCCGTGTGGTTGGCCATGGAGATTCCTTTCGCATCGAAAACCGCATGCCCGGCGCGGACGCCAACCCGTATCTGGCTTTCGCGGCCATGATGGCGGCAGGCATGGCGGGGGTGGAAGAACAACTCGATTGCGGCCCGGAATACGTTGGCAACGCTTACGGGGACACCAAGCTACCGGCCTTGCCCGGGTCCCTGCGCGAAGCGGCGGACCGGCTCGACCGGAGCAAACTTGCGCGCAAAGCCTTGGGTGAGCACGTGGTGGATTTCTATGTTCACACCGCCCGGTTGGAGGTGCAGGCGTTTGAAAGTGCCGTGACGGATTGGGAGCGCCGCCGGTACTTCGAACAGATTTGACGCCGGCCGCACATGACGCGGCTTACACATTTCCCACTCGAACCAATTTTGGGTTCTCATTAGCGGTATCCACGTTTTTACGGCCAGCAGCTAGAAAAAGAATGACAGCACGACGCATAAACCTCCACTGGACGGTGGGCCATTGCAGCGACCTTGCGCTGATCGGGTTCACGCTTGGCCGGTGTTCAGAACTGCCTTGAATGGGAAATGAGAGCGAACCAAGTGGATTTTGAGGTTCTTCTTTCCACGATAATCCTTGATCGAAATTCACAGGTCGGCTTTCCTAACCCCATAAAATCAAAGAGTCGCATGAATCCCATCCTCATTGACTCCAAGCAATGCCATTTAGGGGACATCTCGATCCACGCCGCTCCACCTGTCGTTGATCTTCATGGTGGCGTCGGCCACCAATACCTAGGTTGGCTCGGACGTGCTGGTCTTAATCGGGCTGCGCAACGGGCCATCGTATTTGTCATTGGGCAAAGTCGTGATGCCACCGAAATACTGGTAGCTGATGTTGTATTGCGGGCATTCGGCTTCGTAGGTCGGAAAACCCGGACGATTTGGACAGGTCCAGATATTTTTGGTTTGGGCGGTAAGGCCAACGGCCGCCGCCGCGGCACCCTAGGGCGGATTGAGCGCAATTTGCACGAAACGGTTGCCGCCCGGAATGTTCCGCGCTTGCACCACCTTGTCCGTGCTATCTAGCGCATAGATAAACATCTCGACCCCGATCTGGCGCAGGCTGCTCAGACATGGCGTCCGCTTGGCTTTTTCTTTGGCTTGGTTCAGCGCCAGCAACAACATCGCCGCCAAAATGGCGATGATTGCAATCACCCCAATAATTCAATCAGCGTGAAGCCGGGGCGATAAGGCGGAGACGCTTTCATGGTGATGGGTCGCACTTTGACGCGGATACCCCCACCAGCAAGAGCAATTCTTTGGGTTTTTAGAATTCACGTCGCGGTCACCTCTTATCCAGCCCGCTGTCTCGGTGGCTCCTCGTTCACAAGAGTTGGTGACGCCGCAACTCTTCCGACGACGCTGCGCGTTGATCAGCGTGAAATATTCGTCACTCCCGCACAAATGAATGCCGCCGAAGTCAACCGGGTGAGTCGGAAACGGGCAGCGCCGGCTGAAAGGCGTTCCGCCGCTCTCACGCAGCGACCGCCAGCGGAATCTGCTCGTGGGCGAAGGGTTGGTCGCGCGCTTCCATAGCGGCCCGTAATTTCTTGAGCGCCTGTTCCTGAATCTGTCGGATGCGTTCCCGCGTGAGATCAAAATGTTCGCCGATCTCTTCCAAGGTTCGCTCCGTGCCATCGGCCAGCCCGAAACGCAACGCCAGAATGGCGCGTTCCCGTTCGGGGAGGGTCGCCAATATTTCCCGGGCCAAATCGGTGTCCGTCGTTTGAACGAGCTGGTCGAAGGGTAATGCCGCATCCGGGTCGGCCACCATTTCCGAGATGCGATTTGATTCGTCGTCCCCGATCGGCGCATCGAGTGAAACCGGCGTTTTCGCGGCGAGCCGATATTGCCGCACACGCCGGGGGTCGAGCTTCAATTCATGTGCGAGCTCGTCATCCGACGGTTCCCGCCCAAAGATTTCCGAGAGCTTGATTTCCGCGCGCCGCAGGTGGGCTACTTTATCCACCACATGCACGGGTAGGCGGATGGTCTTGGCCTGATTTGATAGGGCCCGCCGGATTTGTTGTTTGATCCAGAGCGCCGCATAGGTGGAGAGTTTTGCTCCTCTTCCGAGATCAAAGCGCTCGACGCCTTTCATGAGGCCGATGTTGCCTTCGTTGATCAAGTCGAGCAGGGGCACGCCCAAGCCTTCGTAATCGCGGGCAATCTTCACCACGAGCCGAAGGTTCGCCGTGATCATCTGCTCGCGCGCTGCTTGGTCCCCGCGTTTGACGCGACGGGCGAGCGCAATTTCTTCCTCCAAGGTCAGCAGTTTCACCTGGCCGATCTCGCGGAGATAAAGCTGCAAGGCATCACCCCGGGGCCCCGTGACCGACAAGGGTGGCGGCGGCTCGGTTTCTATGGCGACTGGTTTCATGGGCGCGGGCTCAATCGTCAGTGCCGCCGCCGCCTGGGGCCGCTCGGAGCGCCGCGCCCGGGTTAAACGGATGCGCGGCAGGGAAAGCCGGGTTGTCCGCGGGCGACCAGTTCGTTCGATGGTGGTTTTCATTTACTGTTCTTCGTTACGTCAATGGGTCGAAACCGATTCTGATCCGGACGGGCGTTCAGACTTCAACCAACACTTCCGCCTTGGGGAAGCGCACCTTTTTCGCTCCGGCGTATTTGTCGCTCGCGGCGCGATAACCGGCGGCGGCGGCGACGACCGTGCTCAAGCCCTGTTGCGGGAGACCGAGGATTTCGTCGTACGTCGCCGGCTCGATACCTTCCATCGGGCACGCGTCAATGCCCAACAATGCGGCACTCGTCAGGAAGTTGCCCAATGCGATATAGACCTGATTCGCCGACCAACTTCTCCGCGCCGCCTCGTCCCGGCCCTTGATGATGCTGCCGACCATCATTTCGCGATACGCCGTAAACGTGCTGGGGGCCGCCCCGCGAACTTCGGCAACCCGGTTGACGTAGGTGTCAATGTCCGCCTCGTTGAGGTTGTTTTTGATCGTAAAGACCACCAGATGCGAAGCGTCAGCGACTTGGCGTTGGCCCCACGAAGCGGAGACCAGTTTTTCTCGGGTAGCCGGGACCGAGACGACCACAAACTTCCACGGTTGCAATCCGAACGACGAAGGCGTGAGTACGAGAGATTCCTCCAAGGCCGCCCAATCCTGCGCGCTGATCTTGCGTCCCGGATCGAATTGCTTTGTGGCGTACCGCCAGTTGAGTTGAGTCAGGAGTTTTTCAGTAGATATGGTTTTCATTTTTGTTGTCGAATTGAATGGTAACGAATTTTCTGTTCAGTCTGCCCTGGCTTCAGTGCTTGAAACTGGCGCGGTCGTCTGCCTCCAAATAGTCAAAAAGCGTAGTCTTTTCTGGTTTCAATCCCAGTCGAAAACATTCACCACCAAACCAGTCCTTTTGGTCTGGGTTGTCATGTGGGCGCGTGGCTTCGACCGAATCCGACCAGGCCATTACATCCGCTACGGTCTTCGGCGTGCCGTGCGTGCCCAACCAGACCGCGATTTGTTCGTCGCTCGCACCCGCTGCGAGCAAGGGTTTCACCTCGGCGCCTTTCACGCCTTTGAAGCCGAAGAGCATATTATCCACCGGACAATCAAAGTGATATTCCCCGGCGGTGCCGTTCAATGCCGCGCGGCCCTTGTCGGCCATGCGGGCGAGCAAGACATAACCGCCAACGCGAAGGCGGGGACTCCGGGCCGGTTCTTGCGCCAGATTTTTTGCTGTGATCATAGTTTTTTGTATTTTTGATGTTTGGAGTTTGGAATCGTCAGTTTGAGACTCCCACCCCTTGGGCGAGGGCCGTCAGTTGGGCGACGATGGCCGGCTTGCTTGCCGCCCCCACCGTTTGATGACGCACCTCGCCCTTGGCGAAGTAGAGCAGGGTCGGAATGGATTGGATGCCGTAGCGCGCCGCGAGCGCGGGATTGTGGTCCACGTTAACCTTGGCAACTTTCACCCGGCCGGATTGCTCGGCAGCGATTTCGTCGAGCACCGGGGCGAACATTTTGCACGGGCCACACCACTCGGCCCAAAAGTCCACCAGCACGGGCTGGGTGGATTTTAGGACTTCGGTTTCAAAGTGCATTTCGTTGATTTCAATGGTTGGTTTCATATTTCAGTGCTTGGTAATTTCAATGGTTGTAATTCGCGGAACCGATCAGGCCGCCTGCGCGAAAACCGGACTGACGCGCCGCAGGGATTGTTGATGTGCGTCCCAACTGATGACGGCTTCAACTTTTTCCGTGGCGAGAACCGGAAACACGAGGTGGGGATACAGCGTCTGCCAGGCCACCGCCTCGGCTTCATTGAGGGCCAGGCGGAGCAGGCGCTCCTGCGATTTGAGCGATTCAAATGCTTCGGCAAAGATCGTTGCTTTCGCCGCAGTGATCTGCGCCAGCATCTTCTGGCACGATGCCACGCAAGCTTTCCCGACCGATCGCACCGGGCTCCGATTTTCCAGGTATCCGTTGGCTTGTTTCCATTTCATATTTTAACTTTCTATTATGTAACAACTGTGATTACATAATTGCACAAAAAAATAGACCGTCAACCGACTTTCTTTCCCCCGCAACCGCTGGCCGCTTGCACCGCCCCGATCACGGTGGCCAGCGTGGTCTTCTCCAGGTCCCGTTCCAGTGCCACCTGGGCCGACGCGAAGACTTTTTCCAGCGTCGCCCGGATGCAATACCCGACCGGGCAGGCAGAGTTGGGTTTGCGGGCGGGCGTGGCAAACGGCTCACAATCTTCAACGGCTCGATAGATTTCAGCCAGATTGATGCGGCCGGGCGAGCGACTCAACCGGGAACCCGACCCGGCGCCTTTGCCGGTCTCCACCAACTTGGCCCGCTGCAAGGCCAGCAAGAGCCGCCGGACCATAACCGGATTGGTGTTGACGCTGCCCGCCAGCAAAGCCGACGAAACCCGGTCCCCCTCCTTGTAAGCGAGGACGGCCAGCACATGAACCGCCATGGCAAAACGACAACTGGTTCTCATAACCTTGCGTATAAGTAACTAGAGTGATTACATATGTCAACTCAAAATCAGGATGCGGACCAACCCATAAAACCGGATCCACCCCGTGGGCGACGGCGCGGAATGGATTCGATGGCAGCGCCCGGAGATGTTCCCAGTTGGATCGGCAACCCGAGGCCCTGAGTCACGGCATCAAGTCTTGCCCGCACCCTCTTTTCAAGCCGCTTTTCTTTGTTGAAAGGATGCTTGCCCGCATCCTTCAACTGCGTATCTTTCAGGCATGAGCACCGTTCAAGACCTCCTTGAAAGGACTGAGCCATGAAGGCGACGAAAGTGCCGTCGCTGCGATACCGAAGCGATCCAATGTTGCGGGAAATCTGGCGCAACAAGGACGAGCTGTCAGCCTCCTACGGCCACGATGTTCATTGCCGCTTTGCGCTGGCGCGAGCGGCAGAAAATTTCCGGCCATCCAATTGCAGATCTTCAAGTCCAACGTCGAAAAGTTTCGTGAGTGCCCTGCCCCGATTACGATCAAGCGAAAGATTTAAATTATGAGCGAAACCCTCACCGCCCTTACCGCCCTCGCCGCCAACCGCGTCAATCAAGTCCCTATCACCGACGATGTCCTCAACGTCGCCGATTTCAATAACCGCATCGTTGGCGCGTACAACGACGGCAGCGCCGAACTGGAATTGCCCGCCGACCTGAGTACGCTGCGCTCGTTCATCCCCGCCGGCACGGGCATCCTCCGCGACTTTTCCTACATTGCGCCCGAAATTCCACTGCTCAACAGCGAGAATTGCGTCGCGTGCATGGCGTGCGTCATCGAGTGTCCGGACACTGCGATCCTCGGCAAGGTCGTGCCCAAGTCGAAACTCGAAGCGGAACTTGCTCAAATCCCGGACGAAGCCGAGCGCGAGCATTATCGCAAGCAGTTCGGCAAGACGACCAAGTTCTGGAACGTCTATGAGAAGAAGGGCGACGAGCCGGGTTACTTCGGCATCTTCATTGACCCGACCAAGTGCAAAGGCTGCGCCGAATGCGTGGACGCCTGCGGCGATCACGGCGCGCTCGCCATGTTGAAGAAGGACGACCGCACGTTGAAACGTTATCAACGCACCTGGAATTTCTACGCGAAGATGCCCGAGACGCCGAAGAAGTTCATCAACGATAAACTGCTCACCGACATGATGCTGGCCGAGCGGTCGTTGCTGTATGTCGGCGGGGCCGGCTCGTGCATGGGCTGCGGCGAAGGCACGGCCATCCGCATGATGCTCGCCGCGACCGGCTTTGTGTACGGCAAGGAGAGCCTCGGCATCCTGAACTCGACCGGCTGCTCGACCGTGTACGCCTCCACCTACCCGTACAATCCGTACATGGTGCCGTGGTCCAACTCGCTGTTCGAAAACGGCC
>JANYBF010000537.1 GCA_025360895.1 Verrucomicrobiota bacterium | reverse complement strand
CTCGGCAACGAACCCGTTCTGGCCCGCCCGCCGAGCCCAACCTACCGGTTCCAAAAACTGGTTCGCCGGAACCGACTCGTTGTCGCCGCCGTCAGCGCGGTGATAGTGGCATTGATTGCCGGCCTGACCTCTTCCACCTGGCTTTATCACCGGGAAAAGGCCGACCGGCAACGGGCCCTTGCGGCCGAGCAAAAGGCCACGACCGTAGCCGATTTTCTCAAAACCGTACTCCAGAGTTTGGACCCGGAATTGGCCAGCGGCCAGCACACGCGCATGCTCGAGGAGATTTTGGATAAAACCGCCAGGCGCGTCACCACCGACCTCGCTTCCCAGCCCATCATTCAGGCGGAGTTATGTAGTCTCCTAGGCAATACGTATTACCAGCTAAATAACTCTGCCGCCTATGCGAAGTCGGAGACGATGCATCGGACCGCCTTGCGCTTGCGAAAGGCGGCTTTTGGCGAACCGCACCGTTTGGTGGCGGCTTCGCTCTGCGACTTGGGGAATGCGATTACCATGGAAGATCGCCAGCCCGAAGGTCAAATCCTGCTGCACCAAGCGCTGGCGATGCGGCGAACCCTGTTCGGAAAGGAGCATCCCGAGGTCGCCAAATCGCTTACCAGTCTGGCCGACAACCTGACGGACATGGAGCAATTTACCGAAGCCGAGACGTTACAAATCGAGGCATTGACCATGCAGCGAAAACTCTTGAACGCCGATGATCCCGACATTTTCGCTTCACTGTACAATTTCGCGCGCATTCTTCAGGCGCAGGGTCGGCTGGCCGAAGCGGAGGAAATTTGTCGTGAGCTGTTGGCCCTCTCGCCAGGCAAAGCGAGTCTGGTTTTGACCGGGATATTATTCAAAATGAGCGACGTGCTCCGCGACCAAGGCAAACTGCCCCAAGCGGAAATTGCGTTCCGCGCCGGCATCGCGATGCGGCAGCGCGTGCTGGGAACCGAACAACCCCTGGCAATTGACTCATTGAATAGCCTGACGCTCCTGCTCCAGCGGCAAGGTAAGCTCGCGGACATGGAGGTTGTCTTCCAGGAGCACTTGCAAAGCCTGCAAGCCCGGCTGCAAGCGGAGGACGCGGCGATGATTGAAACGTTGGGGAATCTAACTTTGGTCCTCGTCAGGCAAGGCAAGTGGAGCGCGGCCGAGGCATCAGCGCGCGAGGGCTTGACCCTCCGGGAACAGAAAATGCCGGACGATTGGCGGACCTTTAACTTCCGAAGTGTGCTCGGCGGCATCTTCACCAAACAGCACAAATATGAGGCGGCCGAACCGTTGCTCGTGTCCGGCTATCAAGGGATGAAAGAACGCGAGACCAAGATTCCGGCCTACGCGGAATCGTACTACAAGGAATCACTCCAACGGCTGGTTCAATTCTATGCAGCGATGGCCCGCCCGGAAAAAGTCGCTGACTGGAGTCAGAAACTGGCGGCCTTTGGTCAAAACAACTCCGCAACCAATGCCGTAAACGGAGCAACGCCACCGTGAACTGTCCGGTCCTTGCGCCAGGATTTCCCCGACTGCGGTGGGTTAGTCGCTATCCCACGGAGCGCTTTCCGGCTGGGAGAATTCAATCTTTCTTCGAGTGCTCCGGACGCAACAGCAGCGTGAGGACCACCGTTGCACAGATGTCCAATCGTGAATCTCCACTCGCCCACACAAGACGCTTCGGGGGCAAATGGTCGCCGAGTTCGACGGGAAATCTTTGGGCAAGAATTTCGCCAACCCATATTTGGCTTCCTACCCATTAGTAACGAATTTTTGCAAACCTTCTCGCGTGAGACCAATTTGACCTTGGGGCGCGCGTTTGGGCACTTCGCCGAAGAACATTTCACCTCGCATTTCCTCATAGGCTTTGCGCCAGGCATCCAGGTGGTTAGCGGGTGGCACGAATCGGAGCGCGCCGGGATGGAGCGTGGTGTAGTCCACCCATGACCAGCGGAAAAAGATTTCGCGATGCGCGGCCACGCGGTCGAAGAGCGGGCGATCTTGGGCAGCGCGTTCGGCCACGCCGCGCGTGATGAGACACCAGACATCATAGTAGTGCCGGGCCATGCGAATTTGCGTGGTTTGTCAGCGGGACGAAAAGTTTCTTCGTGGTGAGGAATGGATTCAGGCAATAATTACTGGGCGCGCTTCTCAATGCGCGGGCCACGAACGTCAGTCTCATCGCGGTATTGGGAGCAGTAGGTTATTTCTGCCAATATGCGGCAGTCAACGGAGCGGTCGCTCTTCCACTTGCCATTGCTGGGTAGTTAGCACCATTTGCCGATGAACGATGGATACATGCGTGAAAATGAGTCGGTGGCGCGGAATTTGTGAGGAGATCGTAAGCGAAACGTGCAGCATCCCCTGCTCATGGCTCGGTGTGTTTCAGACAGTAAGAGCAATCGCGAAATTACGCCCCCGCCGCTCGCCGGTATTTTCCAGGGGTGATTCCCACTTCGCGCTTGAATGCGACTTGCATGTATTCGGCATGCTTGAACCCGGCGTGCTCGGCAATTTGTTCCAAGGATAAATCGGACTGTTTCAGCAAATTCTTCACGCGGTCGAGTTTCGTTTTCAAGATTGCCTGGTGCGGCGGGAGGCCAAGCGCGGCTTGGAATCGCTCATACAGCGTCGTATGCGACATTCGCAATTGGCTTACCAGCTCCTTTACGGTCAGCCCTTTGCAGGCGTGTTCCCGAATTATTTGGGCCGCCCGCGCGATAATCGGGTCTTCAATTGCGGTTGTATCGGTTGACCGTCGGGTTGCCACCCCGACCGGAGCAATGAGCAAAGGGGAATCAGGTTTCGTTTCTTGGGGTCGGGCCATGATTTGACCCAAAAGTTGGGCGGCTTCAAAACCAATCCGGCGCGGGTTGTCGATGACGCTCGAAAGCGGCGGATTCGCCAAGCGGCAGGTTTCCTCGTCGTTATCCACGCCGATGACCGCCACCTCTTCCGGCACGGCCAATTGCGCTCGATGGCAGGCATCTAGGATCCGCAACGCGTGGCCATCGCTACAGGCCATGAGGCCGACCGGTTTGGGAAGTTGCTTCAGCCAGACGGACAGTGCCTCCTGGCCTCGTTCCCATTCGGCCAGCCTTGCCGGCGTATGGACGCTGTCATGCTGAAGGCATGAACCACCGCCTTCGCGGACCCGTTCCGCAAATCCTGCGCGCCGCAGGTCCGACCACAAATGATCCCGATAACCGCAATAAGCAAAGTTGGAAAATCTCCTTTCTAAGAGGTGTTCCGCCGCCATGCGACCGATCAAGGCTTCATCGTTGCCGACTTGGGCCAGACCCAGATCCAGATGATGGCGGAAAACCTCCACGGCGGGTATGCCCGCGCGGCGCAGATTTGCTGCTACCGCTGGATCCTCGATATAGGCAATTACCCCGTCACCGCGCCAATTCTTGAGCCAGCCCTCCTGATAGTTCCCGGAAGCTCCGGGATCGATGGACAAAGACCATGGCCCATGAATCTCCAGATAATCGGCAATCCCCTGCATAACGCCGCGTCCATAACTGCAAGATTTATCAACGCAGACAGCGACATGTGGGTATTTCACCTGACCAGGAATATTTTTCATCTTCCGTCGGTGAGGATTTGAGATGAAGCAAACGCGATGGCCATTCTTGAGTGGTATCCCCTCCACTGGCTTGCCGAACAAGGAAGGTCTTCGTCCGTTCGTTCAAACAGGCTCATGGTTCGGGTTCCACTCATACGAAGTCATCCCATGGCAGCCTTTTTCCAGGCGGCGGCGGCGGCGCCTACGAATCCTGCCCGCACCCCGGTTTGCGCGCGCAAGATGGGTAGATTCCGGTGAACCTCCGACCAAATATGTTTGCGGGTTGAGGCAATAAACCCGTCCCAGAAAGGCCCTTCGCTCAAGCCCAATCCGCCCCCAACCACGA
>JANYBF010000535.1 GCA_025360895.1 Verrucomicrobiota bacterium | reverse complement strand
TGCTGAATCCCATCTTCATGGCGCCGTACATTCTCAACGCGCTGATCCTCACGACGGGCAGCTATATGCTCATGCACTGGCATTTCATCAACAAGCCTTTCGTCAACGTGCCTTGGACCACGCCGCCGATCATCGGTCATTATCTGGTCTCCGGCGGGGACTGGCGGGCCGCCGTCTGGGGGGCAGTTTCCATTGTGATTGCCATGGCGGTTTATTACCCATTTGCCAAAGCCGCCGAACGGCAGCGGCTGGCGGCGGAAGCGGCGGGGACGGCTCACGAATAGCCAGCCCCTGGCGTCCGGGCGCATTTTTCTGTCCCTGCGATCAGTCCGCATTACTATTTCCCCAAACGGATTTCTATGAACCTGTGCGGGTCATGTCTTTTTGCAGCGGCGTTACTGGGCGCGCCGACGGGTCGCGCGGTGGATGCGTCGGGCTTACCGACGTTGACCTCGGTGCAGCAAGTGCGGGAATTGAGCGGGGTCGAAGCGGCGCGGGGATATCCCGTTCAGCTCCGGGGCGTCGTCACCTTCCATGAACCAAGCTGGTTCCTAAGCTTTGTGCAGGACGCCACCGGCGGCATCTATGTGAAAAACTTTGATCTGACGGTGCAGGCCGGAACGGAGGTGGAGGTTGCAGGCATTAGTGCGCAGGGTCGAAGCCTCCCGATCATTGCGGGCCGCGCCGGAGGCGAGGCGCAGGTGCGGCGGATCGGCCCGGGAAAGTGGCCCCAGCCGATCGAAGCCACCGCGACTTTGCTCGGCGGCGATGCTTCGGATGCGCAGTGGGTAAGCGTCCGCGGGAAGGTGACGGAGGTGATGCGGGCCCACGACGGGGTCATGCTGGTCATGCAGGTCAACGGCGTACCGCTGCGGGCGGCGGTTTCGCGGTGGCCGCAGAACTGGTCCCTCCCCGGGTATTTGCGCGGCCAGATGGTCACCGCGCGCGGCGTTTTGGGTCGCCCGGCTCCGACGCCGGATACCAACGCCGTGAAGGCGGTGCTTTACCTGGCTTCGCTGGAAGCGGTCGAGGTCGCACCGGAGGCACTCGCCCAGTCGTTCGAGCGACCAGCGGAGACTTTCAACCGGCTCTTCGAGTTTGAAATCACGCGCGATCCACCGCTCGTGCGAATTCAAGGCCAGGTGCAGTTCGCCCGGCCGGGACTCGGTTTTTTTGTCATCATGGAGGGCGGCGGCCACATGTGGGTGCAAACGAGCGCGCCCGGAAAACTCACGTCCGGTGAGTTCGTGGATGCCGTGGGCTGGCTCGAGAAGTTCGACAGCCGACCGGTACTGTCCGACGCCTTCTTCCGGGTGATCGGCCCGGGCCGGTCGAGTCCCCCGTGGTCGCGCAGCGCCAGCGAGATCAAGGCCGAAGCCGATCGTTCGCACGGCACCACGACGGCGGTCGAAGGCCGCCTGGTCGAACAAGCGCGAAGCCTCACCGAAGACACGCTCGTGCTGGAAGACCAAGGGGTGATCTTTCTGGCGCGGTTGCTCCCGACGGGCAGCGGGCGACTGCCCGAACTGGAACGCGGCATGCGCTTGCGACTCGAAGGCACCTGCCTGGTGAAGCGAATGCCGTTTCTGGAAAACCTGCCGCCCACCTTCGCTTTTCAACTCTGGTTGAGTTCGCCCGCGGCGGTCGTGATTCTCCAACGTCCTTCGTGGTGGACGGTGCGGCGGGTTTTCTGGTTGTGTGGCGTCACCCTGTTGTTGGGTGGGCTGGCGGCCGGCTGGGTCGTGTTATTGCGTCGGCAGGTGGCGCGGCAAATCGCCGTGATTGGCAGCCAACGGGAACGGGAAGCCGTGGCGCAGGAGCGGACCCGCATCGCGCGCGAGCTGCATGATTCGCTCGGACAAGAACTGGTCGGCATTGCGTTGCAGCTTGATTCCGCGGCCGCGCGCCTGCCCGAGTCGCCGCAACAGGCCGAACAGGCGCTGGCCGTGGCCCGGATAATGATTCGCCATAGCCAGGCCGAAACCAAACGCTCGGTGGCGGACTTGCGCGCGGAAGAATTGGACAGCACCGACCTCCCCACCGCGCTGGAGGGACTGATTCAGCCACTGGTCGCCCCGGCGGGTTCGGCCCATTTACACTTGGACGTGCAAGGCATCCCCCGACGATTGGAAGGCGTCGTCGAGCATCACTTGTTGCGCATTGGTCAGGAAGCCGTGGCCAACGCGGCGCGCCATGCACACGCGGAGAAAATTGAGGTGCAGGTGTGCTACCGGGAGCGCGAAGTCGTGCTCGAAGTGAAGGACAACGGCCGTGGGTTCGACGCCAACGAGGCCTTAGCCATCGCCGCGGGCCATTTCGGCCTGCTCGGTTTGCGGGAACGCGCGAACAAACTTCAGGGCCGGCTGCGAGTTGAAAGCCAGCCCGGAACCGGCACGGTCGTTTCCGTCACGGTGCCCGTGAAGGGGAAGCCCGTCGCATGAGTAAATCCAAAATACGTTTATTGGTGGTGGACGATCACTTTTTCGTCCGGATGGGGCTGACCGGTTCGCTCAATGCCGAGCCGGACTTGCGGGTGGTCGCGGAAGCGGACAATGGCCCGCAAGCCCTCAAGCTGTTTCGCGAGCACCGACCCGATGTCGTGCTCATGGATGGGCGGCTGCCCGGCCTGAGCGGCGTCGAAACTTTGGCCGCCTTGCGCCGTGAGTTTCCGGCTGCCCGCGTCCTGATGCTTTCGATTGACGAGGGGGAGGAGGACGTTTATCGCGCGCTGCAAGCCGGAGCCGCCGGCTATCTGCCCAAGGCGACACAATTGCAGGAGTTATTGCAGGCCATCCGCGCCGTCCACGCCGGCGAACGTTTCTTGCCGCCGGCGCTGGTCGCTCGGTTGGCGGAACGCGGTCCCGGGGCCAGCTTGACGGTGCGCGAACTGGAGGTGCTGGAACTGGTGAGCAAGGGGCTGAGTAATCGTGAGATTGCGGCGGCGCTCGGCTGTTCGGAAACCACGG
>JANYBF010000520.1 GCA_025360895.1 Verrucomicrobiota bacterium | reverse complement strand
CGGGGTTCTGCGGGAAGGGGCGGCCAAGGCGCGGGCGAAGGCACGGGAAGTTGTGCAGCGGGCCCGCAAGGCGAGCGGGTTGGAGTGATTCCGTGGCGGCGTCTAGGCAGAGCGCCGCTCTTCTTAAAATGGCGGCGCTTTGCCGAGACGCCGCTACGTTACCGCGACTGTTTCACCAACCACTCGTAAAGCGCCGGGTTCTGGTAGGTCTCCGTCCAGGAATCGTGATTCGCGTGGGGATAAACGGTCAACTTCACTTTCTTGGCCCCGTGCTTTTTGAGTTGGGCCACTACACGTTCAGATTCGCTCAGCGGAACGACATCGTCCTTGGCGCCGTGAAACGCCCAGATCGGGAGGTGTTTTATTGCGGCGGGTTTGTCGCGTGGGCCAAGCACGACCTCGATCATGTTGCTGCCGCCGCAGATCGGAACCAAGGCCGCGAACTTTCCTGGATACCGCAACCCAAGTTGCCAGGTGGCGTAACCGCCCATGCTGATGCCGGTCAGGTAAATACGATTTGTGTCCACGGCGAATGTCTTCTCAACGTGATTGAACAATGGGAGCAGCCGTTCATTCTCCCAAATCTGGCCGGCCGGGCACTGCGGCGCGACGATGATGAAGGGGAATTCCTGGCCCTGCTTCACCTGCTTTAAGGGGCCGTGGACGGCGGTGAGCTGGACGTCGGTGCCGCGTTCGCCGGCGCCATGGAGGAAAAGCAACAGCGGCCAACGTTGGCCATTGGTGCCCGGATAATCCTTGGGCAGGTAACACAAATATTGCAGGTCGCCCGCCTGTGTAATTTTCCAGCTTAACTTTTCGGTGGTCAGGGTGGAGTGTTTGGATTTTTTGGTAGGCCGATGCACACCAATAACGATGGGCAAAAGCGTTGCGGGTTGCAATCAGGAATAAGGTTTGTAGCGGCCGACGTGCGGAGGCGGACCTAATCACGCTCATCGAGTCCGCCTCCTCAGTCATCCGCTACAGCATCTATCCGCTACAGCACGCTGGACGGCGCAGTGCCGTGTCCTTACCATCCCGCATCGTGACGACCGACACGCAAATTTTGATCGCCCTCCGCAACGCGGACAATGGCGGCGTGTCGGGGGCGGAACTTTCCCAACGCCTCGGCGTGACGCGCGCGGCGATCTGGGCGCGGATCGAGGAATTGCGGAAACTCGGTTACGACATCGAAGCCAGTCCGGTGCTGGGTTATCGCCTGGTCAGTGCACCGGATGTTTTGCACGCCGACGATTTGCTCGCCCACTTGGGCAAGACCAAGGTCATCGGGCGCGACATTCGGGTGTTCGAGCAAACTACTTCCACCAACGACGTGGTCGAAAAGCTGGCGCGCGATGGCGTGAAGGAAGGCGTGGTGGTTTTCGCGGAGTCGCAAACCAAGGGCCGAGGCCGGCTGGGGCGGGTGTGGACTTCGCCCGCTCGCAAGGGGTTGTGGTTTTCAGTATTGCTCCGCCCAAATTTGCGTCCCCAGGAAACCACACAACTCACCGTAGCTGCGGCGACCGCGTTGTGGCGGGCGATTCATCAGCAGACCGGTCTGTGCCCGGAGATCAAATGGCCCAATGACATTTTGTTGCGCGGGAAAAAAGTCGTCGGGATCCTCACTGAACTCAGCGCGGAAGTGGATCGCGTGAAACACATCACGCTCGGCGTCGGAGTGGATGCGAATCTGACGGCGAGTGAATTTCCGGTCGAACTGCGAAAGATCGCGACTTCGTTGCGGATCGAGCTCGGCCAGCCAGTGGTGCGGGCGGAACTGGCGACGGCGATTCTGCGCGAACTGGATGCCGACTACGCGCGGATTAACGCCGGCAAGTTTGCGGACGTGGCCGACGAGTGGGAGGAGCATTGCACCACGATTGGCCAGCGCGTGGTCATTAACCAAGGTGGTCGCAAATTGCGGGGGCGCGCGGAATCGCTCGACGATGACGGGGCGTTGCAGTTGCGTACGGAACACGGGCGACTGGAGCGCATCATCGGCGGCGATGTGACGTTTGAGAAATGAAGAATGCAAAAGTCAGCTTGCGGTCATCTTCTCCCTGTTTTGCATTTTTAATTTTTCATTTGGAATTGTGACATGATTCTCCTCTTCGACATCGGCAACACGAATACACATCTCGGGCTGGCGAACGACCGGCGTGTGACGCGGCACACGGACATTCCGACGGCGGCGTGGTTTTCCGGAGCGGCGCAAGCGCAGCTCCAGCGTTTCGTCGGGCGGACCCGGGTGGCTAGCGTAGGAATTTGCAGTGTCGTGCCGCGCGCCACACCGTGGGTGCGCAAAGTGGTGCGGATGTTGTGGAATCTATCCAGCCTCGAACTCACGCCAAAAACTTTGCAGGGCGTGGGCATTGATTATCCCAAGCCGGTTACGATTGGCCCGGATCGGTTGGCCAATGCGGTGGCGGCGCGGCATCGCTTCGGGGCGCCGGTGGTGGTGGTGGATTTCGGCACGGCGGTGACGTTCGACGTGGTGAACGCCCGGGGGGATTATGTGGGCGGCATCATCGCGCCGGGACTGGCGGCAATGACGGATTATCTGCACGAGAAAACGGCGTTGCTGCCGCGGATTCGCATCCGGGAATTTAAGCGCGCCATCGGCAAGAGCACCGAGGAGGCAATGCTGGTGGGCGCCGTGCATGGCTATCGTGGGCTTGTGCGCGGATTGATTGCGGAACTCAAACGGGAGTTGCGAGTGCGCCGGCTGCCGGTGGTTGCCACCGGCGGTTATGCGAAATTAATCGCAGCGAAGCTGCCGGAAATCTCCGCCGTCGAGCCGGATTTGACGCTCGAAGGTTTGCGGTTGGTTTTGGTTCACGGAAATTCGCGCTCCTGAATTTTCAATAATCCCGGACGACAGCCGGGAAGTTGAAGCGTGGGCGATCGGCGATGCCGACGGACAAAAGAGTTGGACTTGCTCCTTGTTGCTCAGCGGTGGTGGCACTATTATGTATGAAGCTGAACCACATGAGAACCGGCAAAGAACTGATCCTGGCAACCAAACCCTTCGCGGTGGATTCCACCGTGCGGAGTTGGTGGCATGTGCTTTCCACCGCCTTGCTGCTGGCGACTTCCGTTACGGGGACACTGTGGAACGTGCATCTGGCCGGTCAGATGATCTGCAGTCTTTTCAGCGGCTTGCTGATCCTGCGGCTGTTTGTGATTTATCATGACCAACAGCATCACGCGATCTTGTCTCATTCCCGCCTCGCCGAGGGTTTCATGCGCATTTTCGGCATCCTCACCCTTAGTCCCAGCAGCATCTGGCGCAGTTCGCACAATTACCATCACAAACACAATTCCAAACTGCGCACTGCGCATATTGGCTCGTTTCCCGTCATGACCCGCGCTGAATATGTGAAGTCATCGAAGGCGGTCCGCTTCAAGTATCTTTTTATGCGTCATCCGTTGACCATTTTATTCGGTTATGTGTTCGTGTTTCTGCATGGAATGTGCATCTACCCGTTTTTCAATAATCCGCGCGAGCACTATGATTGTCTGATCGCGTTTGTCGTTCACATCTTGATCGCGGTGACGATTACTACTTATTTTGGCTGGCAGGCGCTGTTGTTGGTCCAAGTGATTCCGCACTTTATTGGCTGTGCGATTGGCACGTACCTGTTCTACGCGCAGCACAACTTTCCAACGGTTTCCTTTTACGATCGGGCCGGATGGGCGTACGAGAAAGCCGCGTTGGAATCCTCCAGCTATCTGAAGACCGGGCCAATCTGGGCTTGGTTCACGGCCAATATCGGCTATCACCACATTCATCCCAGGCCGCGATGGGTCTGGATCGGGTCGGCGTCGGAGGCGATGGCGCGCAGCTTGGCGCGCAGGGTCTTGACGTGGGTGTCCACGGTCCGGTCGACCGTATCGGGCGCGTCGCGCC
>JANYBF010000515.1 GCA_025360895.1 Verrucomicrobiota bacterium | reverse complement strand
TTGCGCCGAGGAATGGCCCATCAAGTGTGTGTTCCCAGAATCTGATCGAAAATGAGCGCAAACCCCAAACGCCGGCTGTAAGCCCGCCCGCCAGAATTAGCGTGACCCAAACTACTTTCTTCATGCGCAGTTCATGGTTGCGCTTCAACCCGAAACAGATTCGGTGCGCCGTTCGTCCGGGCGGGCAGAGTGAAGCCGGTCGCGGCGCCCGAGGCGCGGAGCCAGTCGGAGAAAGGCGCCCAACTGGTCGTGTTCGTGCTGCCGAGCAGGCGATAGCCGTGGCCCGGTGCGGACGGCCAATCGAATCGCACCTGCTGGTTGGGCAAAACGGTGGCGGTTAGGCGGAAAACGGACAGTGGATCGTTGGGATTGGTGCCGGCGACAAATTCTCCCCAATCGCCAAGACCGTCGTGGTCGGTGTCGGTCAGTTTGGTTCGCAACGGATCAACGGTGCCGAATTTTTCGATTTCATACGCGTCGGGGATGCCGTTGTTGTTTGCGTCCGGGGAGGTGTAATTGCCCGTGAACGTCACTGAACCGCCGGGCGCGAGGAGGTTTGTTTGCGTGGGCGGCGTCTGGTAATACGGCAGGTCGGCGTATTGGATGATGTATTGGCCGGGTGGTGCTTTGGCAATAATTTCACTGCGACCGCCGGCGGCTCGGTTGGTGGGGCCGGTCAGGACGTAAAACGCCTGCCAGAGATTATTGGTAATCTGCACCGTGCCGGATTGGATGTTGGTGACGGTGATGGAAACGTCGTCCACCAGCCAGCCCATGCGGGGTGGGGCTTCGAAGGAGAATACAAAATAATACCAGACGATATAGACGACCTTGCCCATGTGGGGGGTGAGATCGAGTTTTACTTCCTCCCAACCGAATGAACTTTCGGCCGGCAATTGCCAGAGCACGAGGGGCGATGTGGCGGCGTTGGTAATGATCTGGACGGCGGCGAGTTCGATGTCACCGTCGGCCCCACTCAGGAAATCATAATTGTGCCAGAACCGGAGCGTGGCCTGGTTGCCACCGGTGAGCAGGATGCCGGGACTGACGAGGTAGGTTTCGGCCTGACTGAGCGCGGCCCCCGAGAGGTTCGCGCCCCAGCAATTGGTCGGCGAGTGAGCCGTTTCGCCGCCGCCGGGTACGCCACGCGTCCACTGGGTTTCCGATTCGACGGGCGCGGTGACGGACCAATTCGCGTTGTTGGTTTCGATATTGTCAGACCACGGCGGGGTGAGGGGTTGCAGGGTGGTGAACGAGTAAAGGTTGCCGGCGTTATCGTCGGTGGTGGAATTCCCGGCGCGGTCGCGGCTTACGACACGCACATAGTAAGTGGTGTTGGCCTTCAATCCGCTCAGGAACACCGCGTGATAGCCAGCCAGCGTGGGATCGTACGCGGTGAAGTTGTTCGGAAAACTGTCACGGGACTCGCTGTATTGCACGAGCGCATCCGTGTCTTTCGAGGTGTCCCAACTCACGACGGCTTCAAGGTAGCCCGGTTCGATGACAACATTCGTTATGGCCGGGGCATTCGTATCAATGCTGGCGGTGGCGATCAGAAGCCGGCCCGCCGAGGCGTCGAAGTATTCCGCTTGGATGCTGTCATTAGCTCGGACATGAAGGGTGCCCGGGATGGTGGCGTTGGTGGGTGACAAAATAAAGCTGCCGCGAAACAATCCGTGGCGGGCGGTTTCCAAGAGGGTAATGGGGACGCCATTGGTTTGTTGTGCGCTGCGAACCATGATGGAGGCCTGACCCAAGCCTTGCAAATCCAGGTCTTGCACCTCCACCACTGCCCTACCGGGGAGGGAATAAACATCGCTGTCGAGGGTCAGACTGCTGCTGCCCGCAGTCGGGACCAGGAAATTGAGAATATTGTTCAGGAGACCAGCGCGGTTATTCCCAACGCCCGAGCCGAGCGGGACGGCGTCGAGCGGGAAGGACAGATAAACCACGCGTGCCGGCAAATCCACGCCGGTTTTGGGCGAGCGCACGCCCACGACCGAGCCATCGCTTAGCAGGATGGCTGCGGCGTTGGCCGTGGGCACGATCCAATCTGACGGGTCCGTTACACCGAGGAACGCCAGAAACGAAAGGAGTTCATCGTACGGGGTGTAGTCGAGCGTTGTGTCAATGCCGGCGCCCACCGGATCACCGGGCGCACCGGCAACGGCGTCCACCGGTTGATCTTCGGTGTAGGATTGGAGTTGAAGCACGCCGGTGTTGAAACTGGCCAGGCCGGCTTCGGTAAAGCGACTGGTGGCATCCATTGAACCAATGAACAATGAGCCACCGTTGGTAACGTAGCTGGTGATCTTCTGCGCCAACGAAACGGCCGGCGCGGAAATTTCGTCCATCCGCCAGATCACGCAGCGGAAAGCCCGGAGTTGCGTGAGGGTTGGTTCGGCCCCCGTCGAAGCATCAAACACGCTGTAGGCCCGCCCGAGCGCTGCCAAGGCGTCGGTGTAACCCGAGAGCGGTGGCGCGGCAACAAGTCCGCCGCTATCGGTATAAGAGTCCAGCACCAGAATCTCCGGCGGTTGGGTATTGGTGAAGTTGAAAAAAACGCCGTTGTTATTATTGGTGGCGCGATTCCCGGCCGCGTCTTCCGCGACGGCCATGAAGTGGATGACGCCATTGGGCGGGCTGCCAAGCAACGTAAACATGTGCGTGACGTCCAGGATGGAATTGGTCAAGGCGAGGTTGGGCGTGTTGGTGCCATAATACACGATTGATTTCGCGTCCTCGTCTGTGTTCCATGAAACCACAATCTGTCCAAATTGGTTTTGCGCCTGTACATTTGAGATGACCGGCGGCAGGAGATCCGCCCGCGCGGTGAAGACACGATTGCCAGCGGGCGCGGCGTCCGTATAAACGGCCTCGATGAGATTACCGTGGGCGAGTTGGAGTTTGCCATCGGCGCTGGCGGGACCAGTGACGGTGGCGACCGCGCCGGTAAACAAACCGGTCGCACCGTTGGCCAGCAGAGTGAGATTTTCGCCGAGGGGTTCAAGCGTGCTGCGCAGCAAGACATTCGCGCTGGGTTGACCCGCAAGATTGTAATCCACCAACGTGAGCCGGATCTGGTCGGGCGCTCGATAGACCGGGCGATCGAAAGTTACGATTCCCACGCCCGGCGTTCCAAA
>JANYBF010000500.1 GCA_025360895.1 Verrucomicrobiota bacterium | reverse complement strand
CACGAATCGACGCAGTTCGAGCGGCTGATGCACGAAGTTCACCCACCGCGCTGGACGGGCTGGCCGACGCAGACGGCGGGCGACAAGGGGTATGGCGGCGTTCTCGGTGCGGGCGCAAGGACTCTCTAACATGCGTGCATTATCGCATGTCGGCATGCCCAATGCACGAGAATATGCCTGTATTCAATTCCACGGCAAAAATCGTGGCCGTCAGTGGCGAGCGCATCGTGCCGCCCATCATTGCGGCCATACCGGTCATTGCCCACAATCCGGCGTCACCCACCGGAATCCATTGAGCTGCCAGCGCGCCGAGTGCGCCGCCCAAGATCAGCAATGGCGCGAGCACGCCGCCCGATGTCCCCGAACCGAGCGCCACTGACCATACAATCGCTTTGACCACCATGAGACTGATGACGGCAACTCCGATCATATCCCCGCGCAACAACCCGTGAATCGTGTCGTAACCAACTCCCAACACACGCGGTTCGAAGAAGCCACCCAATCCAACGACCACCGCTCCCATGGCCGGCCACCACATCCAGTGCAACGGGAGTTTTTGAAAAAAATCTTCACAGGCATAAACTAGATTGGTCAAAGCACCCGAGCCGAATCCCGCCAGAACTCCCACTCCGGCGGCAAACAGCAATTCGCTGCCCGAGATTGATCCATGCGCTGGGATGGGAAAGATCGGACCTGCCCCCAGCAACGGCACGCGCAACGCCGACGCGACAATCGCCGCCACCGTCACCGGGATAAAACTCCGCGGCTTCCATTCGAATAGCAACAACTCCACCGCCAGCAACACCGCCGCGACCGGCGTGGCAAACACGGCTGACATCCCCGCCGCCGCACCGGCGACCAGCAATGTCTTGCGCTCGGCCGCCGTCAGATGGAATTGCTGTGCGAAGATCGAGCCGAACGCGCCGCCGGTCATGATGATCGGACCTTCCGCCCCAAACGGCCCGCCCGTGCCGATGGAGATCGCCGCAGAAATCGGTTTGAGAATCGCGACCTTTGGTTGGATTTTGCTGCGACCGAGAAGAATTGCCTCCAGCGCTTCCGGAATGCCGTGACCGCGGATTTTCTCCGAACCGTAACGAGCCATCAGCCCGATGATGATTGCGCCAACCACTGGCACGGCAATGACCCATGCGCCCAGATGATGCCCTGGCGGGACGGCTGGCGTGGCGGAAAAGCGCTGGAAGAACGCGAGGTTGGTGATCACCGCGATCAACCAGAGCAGCGCATAAGCAACGAACGAACTGATAATCCCGATGACCACGGCCATCGCCGACAAAACCAGCACGCGCCGATCGGTGCTAAAATCGGACAGGGCAGCGCCAGCCAGCGATCCCCTGTCCGCCAACTGGCGCTCTGCCCCGTCCGAAATCTCAGAATTAGTTTGTAACATTCAGGCGCAGATATTATATCGTGACACGATATAAGTCAATCAGTGTCTCGGATACAAAGGACAGCTCTTATGGCAATCAAGAAACGGCTTACGAAAGCAGAATATGAAATGTTGGCGGCCTTCCGCTTTGCGCTGCGCCAGTTTCTTCGCTTCAGCGAAGAGGCCGCCCAGGCGGCGAATCTCACGCCGCAGCAACACCAGGCCCTGCTCGCCATCAAAGGCTTTCCAGGACGCGACACGGTCAACGTCAGCGAACTGGCCGAGCGATTGCAACTGCGCCATCACTCGGCGGTAGAACTGATTGATCGACTGGAAACGGATAAAATGGTGAAGCGCGAGCCTGACGAATCTGATGGCCGAAAAGTTCTCATCGGCCTGACCGGGCGCGGCGAGCAGGTGCTCGAAAAACTGTCGGAAGCTCACCGGGAACAACTGGATCGCATCGGCCCCCAACTCACCCGCCTGCTCAATGAACTGACTGGCGAGAAGTGAATCGGGTTGATCCCGCAGAGCGACCAGCTACGCCCGCCGCACTTTGATACTCGCCAGAATATCCGCCACGACCTCCCCCTTCGGCTTCGCGCCTTGCGGGCCGCCGTGGTGGAGGCGGACGCTCACCGCGCCGGCTTCCATGTCGCGACCACCGATGACAAGCCGTAGCCGCCGACGTGAGGAGGCGGGAAACATTCACTCCGCTCCGCGTTGGCAATCCTCGCCGTGAACAGCGTCGCGCTGAAATCGGAGTCCACGCACGCCATGTTGGCGCGGAGTTCGTTCACAATGGGTTCGTCGTCGTTGAGTGTGATGCCGCGCACCTGATCGGGCGCGAGCCAGAGTGGGAAGTTGCCGCGCCAGGTTCGATTAGGGAGCTGATGAAGCGCTCATGCGTGGTGGTATGGGCCCCGGGTCACCAGCATGATTGCGGTCAAGCGATTTAAAAATTTCATCGGGCGTCAAAGGAGATTACCACCGCTTCGTTTTGCTTCCAATCCAGCGCAAACTCGGTGCCGTTGCCGAGCAGGCGGCCGGCACGCTCGTCGCGCACATTCTGCATTTCGCGAGTAAAGTGCAGGGTAATCGGCACGACATTGGTCTTCAGGCCCACGGAGTTTCCGCCGCCGGTCGCCGTGCCGCGGAGCTCGGGATTCAAGCCGACAAAAAGCAGCGAGCGGCCCGTGGAGAGTGACCAGCAAGTAATCTCGTAACCATGCTCGCGCTCGCCGGCTCCGGCGATGCGAACCCACGGGACCACCCCGGCGTCGGCGATGTGGTGCATGAATATTTCACGCCGCGCCGCTTCTTTGGCGCCCGCCACCCGGTAGGCGTTATACCACTGTGGGGAGAGGTTCATGAGCACCGCCCGGCCGCGGCCGAC
>JANYBF010000494.1 GCA_025360895.1 Verrucomicrobiota bacterium | reverse complement strand
TGCGCCGGCGTGGCGTGCGATGTCTGAATGCGCGGTTCATCGGCGTGTGCGTCGAGTTCGTCGCGGCGATTACCTGGTTGGCGGAATTGTTTCCCGAAAAACGGCGCAAGGAAATCGTGCTGGGTAGTACGCAGGCGTTTGCTTCGGTTGGCGGTTTGCTGGTGACGGGCGTCAACGTTTGGGTCATCGCCCACGCCAACACCTTGCCCGCACTGCCGCTGCCGGAAATCTTCAATGCGCACGGCGCGTGGCGCTACCTGCTTTTCACCGGCCTCGTGCCGGCGATCCTCATCGCGTCCTTGTTGCCGTTCGTGCCCGAATCGCAAGTCTGGCGGGAACGCCGTCAGGCCGGCACGCTCAAACGTCCGAGCTTCGGCGAACTGTTCGCACCGGAGCTTCGGCGTGTGACCCTCGTAACCGCACTGCTCTCAGCGTGCGCCTACGCCGCCGCGTTCGGCGCGCTGCAACTCACGCCCTTGCGTGTCGCACCAGGATTGCCGGAACTGGCCGAGCAACGCGCGGCGTTGCGACCGCTGCAAATCGAAGCCTCGCAGCTCAACACGAATCTTCTGGCCGTCATGCCGGCATTTCTTCAGGCGGAAAAGGATGTCCCCGGTCTCGCTGAAGTAGCGGCGCAGCGCGCGAAAACCCGCATTGCCCAACGGGCCGCTCGCAAGACCGACAACAAAGAGCTGCTGGCGACGCTGGGCGCAAAATTCAATCTGCTGGAAACCAATCTGGTCCAGTTGACGGAGTCCAAACCCGACGCGAAGAAAGCGGTCCTCGAGCGTGAGAAGTTCATGAAACTGATTGGCGACAATCGCGATCTGCAGGAGCCCTTCGACAAAGCCGTCAAAGCGCGCGGCAACACCATCCAGCTTTATCAGGAACTCGGCGGTTTGATCGGACGAATCCTGCTCGCGGTGCTGCTGGTCGTGGCCATCACGCGGCGGAATTTGCTGCGGCTGTTTCTCGTACCGGGTCTGGTTTTATTTCCGGTTACTTATTGGGTGCTCTACCACCAATCTGCCGATGCGATGCAGTGGGGAATTCTCCTGTGCGGCCTGATGGTCGTCGCCCAGTTCAGCTACTTTGGTGAATACCTGCCCAAAGTTTTTCCGCTGCACTTGCGCGGCACGGGGGGCAGCTTCGCCACGAACGTCGGCGGGCGCATGATCGGCACTTCCGCTGCGTTTCTCACGACGAACATCATCGCTCCGATGGTCGGCGGGAAAACCACGTTCGATTCAGTTGCGATCGCCGCCGGGATTGTCGGCACCTCCGTCTTCATCATCGCGCTCGCAGCGACATTTTTCCTGCCCGAGCCGAAGGAGCAAGCGGATGAGAAGTGAACTACAATGGACGCGCAGCAGCGCGTCCCTACCAGCGTGGTAGGGCCGAGTTGCCGCTCGGCCCAAACTAAACACTCATTGAACGAACAAATTTGATTCATATGCAACAACTCACTCCCGAACAAGCCCAAACCCAACTCGACGCCCACACCCGCGAGATCATCGCGTGGCATTTCTCGCCCGACAGCGGTTGCCCCTACTGGCTCGATTGGGCGAAGAAAAATTTCGATCCACGCAAGGAAGTGAATTCCTTCGCCGACCTCATCGCGAAGTTTCCGCATTTTCAGGACGAATCCTTGCGCGACATGCAGCCCGAGGTTTGGGTCCCGGCGCAATTCAAGGGCAAGCCGTTCAACATTTTTGAGACCGGTGGCACGACGGGCATGCCCAAACAACGCATCGGCTGGAACGATTACAAAGTGGATTACTCCGAGTTCAGCGAGAAAATTTCCGACGAACATTTCCCGCGCAACCATTACTGGCTGATGATGGGCCCGACCGGCCCGCGCCGGTTGCGCCTCGCCATCGAACACCTCGCCAACCTGCGCGGCAGCTCGTGCTACTTCATTGACCTTGATCCGCGCTTCGTGAAGAAGGTCATCTCGAACAAGCAATTCGAAGTTGCGCGTGCCTACATGGATCACGTCGTGGATCAGGCAGTGACCATTTTGAAAAACCGCAAAGTGTCCGGCTTATTTACCACGCCCAAGCTGCTTGAGGCGCTCGCCGAGAAAATTGACATCTACGAAGCCGGTATCCGCGGGGTTTTCTGCGGCGGTACGACCATGGCGCCGCAATACGTGCGCTTCATCGTCGAGGAAGTGCTCGAAGGCCGCATCGGCTTTTATCCCACCTACGGCAACACGCTCATGGGCCTGGCCGCCAGCGTGCCGTTGCGACCGGAAGATAAATTCTCCATCACCTACTATGCGCCGCAACCGCGCGCCGTGCTCCGCGTCGTGAATCCAAAGCAAACCGACCAGGTCGTCGCCCACGATGAATGGGGCCGCGTGGAACTCACGACGCTGACCAAGGAATTCTTCATGCCACGTTTCCTTGAACGCGATGAAGCCATCCGCCGCGCCCCGCGCGCGCCTTACGCTTGGGACGGCGTGGCGGAAGTCCGCCCCTTCGGCGCGATGGAGAAGAATATCGTGGAAGGTGTGTATTGACGCTCTGGATCAGCGAATGCCCGTTACAAAACGCGGCAGGCGGGCATTTCCCGCGCTTGAAATTAGTCTGCAACTAAGGCGATTTACCCCCCATGAGCAAAGTGGCCCAAGTTGAAGCGGAACTGGAGAAATTGTCGCAAGCGGAACTCCGGCAGGTGCGCGACTGGCTGGACGACATGATTGAGGACAATCTCGAGTTCACCCCCGAATTCGAGTCCGCCCTCCAGCAATCCGAACGCGAGATGAGCCAGAGGCAGCGCCCGCGAACGCGCCAGCCTTGAGCCGCCCCTGAGCGCGGCCCTGCAAATCTACTACTCCGGTTTCGACACGCCCTTCTTCAAGCTCCCGCCCCAAGTTCGGTCGCGCCTCGAAGCAAAAATTGATGACCTGGGGCTTCGGCGGAAAACTTTCCCGCATCACCGCTTGAAGGGGCATGATCGTTTTCGGCTGCGCGTGGGTGATTATCGAATCATCTACACCTGCGACGCGGAACGAAACGTGATCCACCTGCTGGTTGTGGGCAATCGGCGGGAAATCGACGGGACTATTGAACACTGAACGCAGACAAGAATACGGAATCGCGCTGGCGAAGGTTTCCGCCGAGCAAATCCGTCCGCTCGCCCGCAACGAAATTCACCACGCCGCCCGTTCGGTTTGGCCGCTCACTGAACGGGACGCACTCATTGCGACGACGGCCCTCACCATCTTGGCGGAAATCAACCGGCATCTGCTCTACAGATCGTCACATGAATCAGCCCACTTGTGACGCACGGTGAATTGCAAGTAGTAATGGCGAATTGGATTGCGCACCGTTCGCGGGAGACAACAGAATGAAGGCAAGAAGCACTCATGAGCGAGGCACCAAAAGAATTGTGCAGCCTGAGAATCGGCAACTTCAAAGCGTTCGCCGAGACCCAGCAAATTCCCATTCGGCGTTTGACGCTCATTTACGGGGCCAACAGCGCGGGCAAGTCGAGCATCATTCACAGCTTACTCTTGGCAAACCACCCGTTGGAAAACGGGAATGTGGACGTGCATCAAACCAAGCTTGGCGGAGCCTCCCTTGATTTGGGTGGCTTCAGCCAATACGTGCATAACCACGATTCAGGGCGACTGTTCGAATGGGGCATGAAAGTCGAGCACAAGCCGATTCAGAGTATCGTCGAGTACCTCGGCGGATTCAGTCGTATCGGCGTCAGGTTTCAAATTGGAACCGCAACCTCGGACGGTGGCAACGTCGCCCTTGCGCCCGTGCCTGGAGTTTCCGGTTTTGAACTCCACTTGTACGGATGCTGGCTGATTCGGCTCCTTCAGAAACCAAACAATCGGCTCTGTGCAGATAGGTTGAATTTCGACCACCCGGTTTTGAAGGCTGCCATCGACAAGCTCATTCTGTCGGCTGCCAATAAGCGTCATGTCGGTAGTTTTGCATTCTTCGATTCCGACGAATCCCTTACAGAGGAAGAACGACAGCGAGAGAGAGAGCTTCAGGAAGAGACCGACAGGCAGCGGGCTGAAGAAGCAAAACAACTGTTGGACAACATGGAGGAACTTAAACGCATTATTGCCGCCGACATCGCAAAAGTCTCTTTTTCAACGGATCATTTCTTCCCAGCCGGGGAGCCTCCGGAAGGCGAAGAAAACGACTATGCCTACGCCTATCGTGATTATGACCAGCAGGCCATACTGGATAGCTTTGATGAAGGGGGTGGCCACTGGATCGCTCGGGTCTTGCGGTTTGAAATTGAGAAACTGTTTGAGGCGGTGAGCGAAGCGTTCTCCGACCGGCTGAGAAGTGTTTCGTACCTTGGCCCCTTGCGCTGTTATCCTCCTCGGCATTTGACCGGCATGCACGACCAAGACCCAAATTGGTTCTCTGGAGGAGGGCAAGCATGGGAAATCCTTAGACGTAATCCAGAGGTCTTGGGGGCCGTGAACCAGTGGCTGACTGCGCCGGAACGCTTGGCAAAAGGTTACGAATTACGGGTTCGAGATTTGGCTGACATTCAGAAGCTCGCGCCGGAGTTACAGGCTGGACTGGAAGACGCGTTGGGCAAACTCCGCGCCGAGCCGAATGCTTCGATTACAGCACAGGTCGAGTCTGTCTTGAAGAAGTTGACCGCATCCATCGGCGAACTTCAGCAACATCGCCAAAGCAAAAATCAGATAGCGGTGCCGGCTGCTGAATCATAGCCGCCCGTTATTTGGCAAAGCGGATCCGACTCGCATTAGCCTCTGGCGGGCGAACGCTTCTGGATTTGCTCCAACGCCCAGTGGGCGTGCTCGGCAATCAGTGGTTCGAGATCAGAAGTGGCTCGGCTTAGGGCGGGCAGGCTGTTTTCATCCCCGGTATTCCCCAACGCCACGCAGACATTCCGCAAAAACCCCCGACGTTTTGTTCGCAGGATCGGTGTGTCGGCAAACTTTTTCTTGAATCCGGCCGCGTCGAGTTGGAGCAGTTCGATCAAGTCCGGCGTGGCGAGATCGGCGCGGGCATGGGGCTTCATCAGACTTCCTTCGCGCGCAAAACGATTCCACGGGCAGACGGCGAGGCAGTCGTCGCAGCCGTAGATGTGATTGCCGATGAGGGGCCGGAGTTCAAGGGGCATCGCGCCTTTGAGTTCGATGGTGAGGTAGGAGATGCAGCGGCGGGCATCGAGCTTGAAGGGGGCGGGGATGGCATTCGTCGGGCAGGCGGTGATGCAGCGGGAGCAGGAGCCGCAACGGTTCTTCTCCGGGGCATCCGGCGCTAATTCCAAAGTCGTAAGGATTTCGGCGAGAAAAATCCAGTTACCGAACTGGCGGCTGATGAGGTTGGTGTGTTTTCCGATGAAGCCCAGGCCGGCGCGCTGGGCGAAGTCGCGTTCCAGAATCGGCCCGGTATCCACGTACCAAAGCGAGCGGGTGTTGGCGCCCCCGAGTTCATTCACGGTGGCGGTCAAAGATTTCAAGCGCCCGGCCAGCACGTCATGGTAGTCCGTAAATCGGGCGTAGCGGGCTACCTCGCCGGAGGGCAGGGGGCGGGAGGCGGAGGACGAAGGGGTTAAATGGTAACTCGTGGCGAGGAGGATCATGCTGCGGGCGGAGGGCAGGACGAGTTCGGGATCCATCCGTTTGGGCGCATTGCGTTCGAGCCACGCCATCTCACCGTGCTGCTGACCGGCCAGCCACTGGCTGAAGTGCCCGGCGCTGGCCGGGGGCGCGGCGGTGGTGACGCGACAGTCGTCGAAGCCGAGTTCCAAAGCCCGCTGGCGGATCACCGCTTTCATTGGCGCCCAGGCAAGCGGGTTAAAATCGGCGGGGCGTTTCGCCTCCCGCCGCCATCCCCAATTTCCTCACTGGCGGATGTTGCGGCTGGGCAATTTTGCGGCTTTGCGTAAAAAAGCGGTTTCATTTTCGCGCCGGGATCGCGCGTTGGAACTGGTTGACGACGTGGTGCGCCACTTCGCGCAGGGAGCGGAATTCGCTGTTCAACAGCACGTCAGCCTGGCGATAAAATGGGTCCCGGGCGGACAAAAGAGTGCGGATTTTCGCCTGCGGATCAAGTTCCTGGAGCAACGGGCGATGCGTCTGGGCATGGACGCGTTCAAAGACTTTTTCCGGCGACGCCCACAGGCAAATGACGAGGGCGTGTTGTTTGAGACTTTCGAGGTTGGCCGGGTTGACGGGCAGTCCGCCGCCGGTGGCAATCACGGTGCGGGTGCGGGTGGCGAGTTCGGCGACGAGGCGCTGCTCCAGTTCCCGAAAAGCGGGTTCGCCATTTTTCGCAAAAATTTCCGTTATGCTCTTGCCGGCGCGCGCTTCGATGAGTTCATCGGTGTCGAGGAACTCAAAGCGCAACTGTTCTGCGACGAGACGCCCGACGGAGGACTTGCCGGTACCCATGAAACCAATCAAGGCAAGATTCACGATGTTACGGGAGACGGTCACGGGGACGAGTTAACCGGATTGGCGCGGAGTTGACACGTCTAAAGTCCAGAGTCCGAAGTTAAAAATTTCAAATTGGGGGAGGACTACGTTGTTTCCGGTGGAGTCAATTGGGCCAGGAACCCAGCTTCCGCAAGCCAAGGTGCGGGGAGCGACTGGCCTGGACTATTGCGGTCAAGAAGTTGCGGCGCGATTGATTTGTGACTTCACCCACTGGTACGCTTCGTCCGAGGTTTTTAATTCATCCTGCAACTGCCTTTCGCGAATCTCAGCGAGCCATTTGCCCAATGCTGGACCGGGTTCAAGCCCAAGCGCAATCAAGTCCAGGCCAGTTAGCAGTGGCGGCCGAATCTCCGGTTGTTCGGCTAGTTCCGCCGATCGGGTGACAAGGAAATCGTGAATTTCCAGCATCCCGTGGGAGCCGAGGCAGTCGAGCCGGTGCAACGCCAGTTCCAGCGGAAACGTCTCGCGCAGAAGCATCCGCCGCAGCGTGGCTTTGCGCATCTTCGGCGCATCCTTGAACTGCATGTGGCAGCGCACGACGTCGGCAATTTCCTCAATCTGTTTTCGTGGGAGGCGCAGTCGCTCCAGGATTTCCTCCGCCATCTTCGCGCCAATCTTCTCGTGTTCGTAGAAATGGATGCTGCCAGTCTGCGGATCGCGCGAGGCGGTCACGGGTTTGGCAACATCGTGCAACAACACGGCCCATGGCAATGACGGATGCGCGTTGGGCGGCAGTTGTTTCAGCATCAGGCAGAGATGATTGAACACCGTGCCTTCGGGATGAAAGTCCGGTGATTGGTCACACGTCACCGTGGCGGCAATTTCGGGCAGAACATGTTCGAGCAGACCGCTGGCGTGGAGCAGCCGGAGTCCGCGGGAGGCAACGGTCTCCCCGTAGCCGCTGACGTGAGGAGGCGGATCAAGGTCCGGCGTTGCAGCCTGCCTCCTTACGTCGTCGGCTACGGGAATTGAGGCGGGACTGAAAAGGTTGATCAATTCATCGCGGATGCGCTCGGCACTGATGAGTTTGATTTTGGCGGCATTGGCCTGGAGGGCGGCAAAGGTCGCCGGCTCGATTTCAAATTCCAGTTGTGCCGCGAAACGAACGGCGCGAAGCAGGCGCAAATGATCTTCGGCGAAGCGTTCCTGCGGCGAACCGATGGTGCGGATGACTTTGGCGCGCAAGTCCGCTTCGCCGTTCGTCCAATCGTGCAACTGCTCCGCAATCGGATCGAAGAAAAGTCCATTGATGGTGAAATCGCGGCGCGCGGCGTCGGCGCGCGCGTCGGCGAATACGACGGTCTCCGGGCGGCGACCGTCGCGGTAATCGGCTTCCGCCCGGAACGTGGCGACCTGAAACTGCTGTTCGGCCTCGATGACGATGATGACCCCAAATTTGCGGCCGACGGGAACGGTGTGCGGGAAAAGCTTTTCGATCTGCTCCGGCAAAGCGGACGTGGCGATGTCGTAATCGCCCGGTTCGCGACCGAGCAAAAAATCGCGCACACAGCCGCCCACCCAAAAGGCGGAGAAGCCGACGTTTTGCAGCCTACGAACTATATCGGTGGCAATGATGCGCGATGATTTACTCAAGCGGCTTACGATTTACGATTTGTGATTGGGGAGTCGAGCTTGGATTTGCCAAAGCCGGTCGGGAAACATCCGTAGCGTGGGTTGGCAACCCGTTGCCCATTGATCAGTCGCGGCCTTTTCGCCGCCGCGCCGATTGCCAATCGGCGATACAGCAGGTTGCCAGCCTGCGTTACGCACCCCAGATCCGCTTCACATGCGCGACCCCGCGTTTGAGTTCCTCGACGGGCATGGCGGGGCTGAACTCGAAGACTTTGATGTGTTGCAGTTTCACGAACGGTTTGAGCGCGGCAAAATCCACCGAGCCACTGCCCGGGGCGCAATGATCGCGTGCGGGTGTTTGCACATCGTGGATATGAAAGCCGGCGAGCCGGTCGGCATAGGCCTGAAGGTGCTGGGCGTGTTGGATAAAGCCGAGGTTCTCCTTGATCTGCGCGTGGCCAGTGTCGTGCCAGTAGGTCATGGCCGGACTGGACAGTTCGCGGAATAACAGCGCGAAGTCGTCTTCAAAGGGAAGTTCGTCCAGCGCCTCGCGGTTTTCGCACCCAAGTTTGATGCCGCGCGCTTCGGCTTCGGGAATGACTTTGCGGAGCGACGCGTAAAGCCGTTCGACGAATTTTGGCTTCTTCGCTTCTCTCGCCTTCACAAGTTCGGCCACGAGCTTTTCGTATTTCGAGGAACTTTTCTCGTCACGCCCGAGCATTTCCTTGAGCTTGCCGGAGTAGTCCTTCAGTTCGACGCTGCCAAGGTGTAGAACGACGAGCGGGGCTTTCAGCCGGGTGGCGAATTCGAGCGTCTTGAGCGTGTGTTTGAGGGCAGATTCGCGCTCGCGGTCAGATTCCGCCGTGAACTGGTAGAGGTTGGGCGCGGAATGATTCACCCCCATCGGCAGGGGGCAGAAATTATGCAGGGTGGAAATCTTGATCTCACCGGCGCTCACGGCGTCAAGGATGCCGGGCATGAGACTGATCCGCGTGCCGTGACTGAGTTCAGCATACTCAAAACCCAGTTCGCGAACTTCGTGCAGCATCGCGCGGCCGTCGGTGTGGCGGTGGGAATTCCAGCAGGTCGAGAGGGAATACATGTTGTTAAAAAATTAAACCGTTGAATCGTCAGAACGTTCAAGGAACGTCCGGTCCGCCCAACGGTTCAAAAAATTAAAAAGCCGGACGGCGGTACAACCGTCGTCCGGCAGTCAAACTTACAGATCGGCGTAACGCGCCGTCAGCATGGCTGAGAAACGCGCGACTTTTTCCTTACGCCGGCGCTTTTCACTCGGTTTTTCGTAACTCCGGCGCAGGCGCACATTGCGCAAAGTGCCTTCGCGATCAATTTTCTTCTT
>JANYBF010000484.1 GCA_025360895.1 Verrucomicrobiota bacterium | reverse complement strand
CAGTTTGACGGTTCGTCACGCCAATTTAGTGAACGAAATTTCCAAGGCCAGTTACCAACGGCTTGCTTCTATTGAGCCTCAACTCTACTCTGCGCGCGTTCGTTGGCGCTTAAACCCCGTCTTGAACCCGAAGGCCGGGTTCCGGTCGCCCGGTTTTCCGACTTTAGACTTTGGGCAGCAGACTTTGGACTAATTAAATGCTCGGCGAAGGCATCATCAAAGGCATGGCGGAGACGGCGAGGAATTTCCTCGGCTCTTACGTCAACGACGATCGTTTGACCACGGTGCAATACCCGGAGGAGCGGTTGCCGCAGATTGAGAACGCGCGGCAGTTTCCGTTCCTCGTATTCGACGGCAGCGACCCAATGGCGGGTCTGCGGTGTGTCGGATGTCAGATTTGTGAGAAGGAATGTCCGCCCAAGTGCATTTACATCGTCAAGAGCAAGGACAAGCGCCTTGATTACAAGGGGCAACTGCAGCTTTATCCGGCCACGTTCGACATTGATCTTTCGGTTTGCATGAGCTGCCAGATTTGTGTCGAAGTCTGCCCGTTCGAAGCGATCAAGATGGACACCGAATTCGAGTTGAGCACCACCGACCGCTTTGGCGGTTTGTTGGTAAACAAGCATCAACTCGCGAAACCCAACGATCACTATCGGAAAATTCACCCCACCGAGGCCGCCGTTTCTGACGCCGCGATGGTGGCGGAAGTCGCCAAGGCTCAAGCCAAAGCGGATGCCGAGGCCAAGGCCAAAGCCGCGGCTGAGGTGAAAGCCAAAGCTGTTGCCGTAACTCCTGTCGCACCTCAACCTTTGGCTGCGACATGACCGATTCGCTCGATCAAATCTTCATCACCATTAAACACTGGTTGCTCGCCCAGTTGGTGAACGTTTTGCCTGGGTCGCTGCTGTCCGTCGCATCGGTCGTGCTTTCGCTCGTTCCGATCTTGGTCGTCTTTCCCATGCTGTTTGCGATTACGACCGTTCTCGAACGAAAAGGACTTGGCCGGATTCAGAATCGTTACGGCCCCAACCGGGTCGGGCCGTTCGGCTTTCTTCAATTCGCCGCCGATGGCATCAAGGCGCTTATCAAGGAAGACATCGTCCCGCGCGCGGCGGACAAGGTCGTTCACTTCCTCGCGCCCATCGCGCTCGTTGTTCCCGCACTACTGGTTTATGCCGTCCTGCCCATTGGTCGCAACCTGGTCGCGATTGATCTCGATGCGGGGCTGCTGTTTTTCTTCGCCGTCGGGGCCGCGTCCGAACTCGCTGTGTTCATGGCCGGTTGGTCGAGTCGCAACAAATACGCGCTTCTGGGTGCGATGCGAGCCGTAGCCCAGATGGTCAGTTACGAAATCCCGCTCATCCTGTCCACGGTCACCGTGGTGATGATGGCCGGCACGCTCTCGCCCGTAAAAATTGTCGAGGCGCAGGGCAACTACGGCGGGTGGCTGCCCGACTGGTTCGTGTTCACGCCGTGGGGTTTTGCCGGGTTTATCCTGTTCCTCATCGCGGCCAACGCCGAAGTCAACCGGTCGCCTTTCGACATGCCCGAAGGGGAATCCGAGATCATCGCCGGTTATTTCATCGAGTATTCCGGGTTCAAATTCGCCCTCTTCTTTCTCGCTGAATACCTGAGCCTGTTCGCCGTGAGCGGACTGGGCATCACGCTGTTCCTCGGTGGTTGGCACGCACCGCTGGCGAGTCTTGAATTTATCCCGTCCTGGATTTGGTTCTTCGTAAAACTCTTCGCCCTCATCGCGCTGTTCATCTGGACGCGCGGAACGCTGCCACGCTTGCGCGTGGATCAACTCATGAACTTCGCGTGGAAATTCATGCTGCCCCTGGCGCTCATCAATCTGCTGACGGCGGCAGTCTGGCACTACATGCCGCCGGGCTTGCCGCGCTGGATCGTTTGCATCTTTATGGTGGTTGGACCTTATCTGTTGCTTGGGCGCGGATTATTGGCAGGCAAAAATATTTCCAAACGCGTCTATCGCTATGCTGACTGAATGAGTGCTTCGTTTCTCATCATCGCGGTGCTGACCATCGCCGCCGCCGCAGCGGCGATGACACTGCGCAATCTCATACACTGCGCCCTCGCCGTAGCCATCGCGTTTGTCGGCCTGGCGGCAACGTATCTGCAACTCAACGCTCAGTTCGTCGGCTTCGCGCAAATCCTTGTCTATGTCGGCGCAGTCGCGATCCTCATTGTATTCGCGGCTTTGCTGACACGGGGCGGCGAGCCTTCACAAGCAGCCGTTTTCTCGAAGACCTGGTGGGCCGGCATCGGCGTGACCGTTGCCGTGCTTGGGGTTCTCACCTGGGCCATCACCCGGAGCGCCGTGACCCAACGCGAAGCTGCGCCCTCACCTGAAGCCACCGTCAAACAGATCGGCGACGCACTGATGACAAAATACGTGCTCCCATTGGAAGTCATCGGCCTGCTGTTGACCGCCGCCCTCATCGGCGCGGTCATTATTGCGATGCGTGACGAAGGGAAGCTCAAATGAACAACCGGACACAAACGAAAAGGAGAAAAGGAGAAAAGGAGCAGGGGAGAAATCCCCATTTCACCCTTTCTCCTTTTCTCCTCTGCCCAATGGTATGACCCCCCTCGCCGCCTATCTCATTCTCAGCGCCTTCCTCTTCGCCATCGGCCTGGCTGGGGCGTTGACGCGGCGCAATGCCATCATCGTCCTCATCGGCATCGAACTCATGCTGAACGCGGCGAACCTGAACTTCATCGCGTTCTGGCG
>JANYBF010000476.1 GCA_025360895.1 Verrucomicrobiota bacterium | reverse complement strand
GAAGTTTTCCTCGTGGCCCTTGCGGTGGCGATGGCGATTCGGACGTTTTTCGCGCAACCTTTCAAGATTCCGACCGGCTCGATGCAGCCGACGTTGTTTGGTGTGGTTTCAGAAAACCTTTTGGACAAGCCGGATTTTCAAATGCCGACTGGTTGGGCGCGATTTCGCGAATGGTTCGCTGGTGTCAGCTATATTGATGTTAAAGCCAACGTGGACGGAACAATTGATCGCGTGGATGAGCCGTTTGGCATCAAGGTCATCAACTTCTGGCAGAAGCTTTACATTGGCGGCGTCGCGCACACGGTTTTCTTCCCCCCCGATTACGGTCAAGGTAGGCTGGAAGACCCGCACCGGGCCAACCTGAGTGGGCGGCATTTTTATCACAAAGGCGATCCGGTTGTGCGCCTCAAGCTACAGGCTGGGGATCATCTGTTTGTTGATCGCATGACCTACAATTTTCGGAAACCGACGCGAGGCGAGATCGCGGTGTTTCAAACCGCCGGGATCCAGCTATTGCCACAGGATCAGTTCTACATCAAACGGCTCGTGGCCTTGGGCGGTGAGCGGGTTCAAATTGGCGACGACCGACATCTCCGCATCAACGACCAACGACTCGACGCTTCGACCCCTCACTTCGAGAATGTTTATTCATTTGATCCGGCCAAGCCGCCGGCAGAAAGTGCCTACTCCGGGCACGTAAACGGGGTGGATCGAATACGCCTCGCGCCATTTTTCCCCGACCAAGAAACGGTTTTCACCCTGGCACCCGACACCTACATGGTCATGGGCGACAACACACTCAACAGTTTTGATTCGCGCGGCTGGGGGCCGTTTCCGGCTCAAAACGTGATCGGTAAATCCTTCTTCGTCTATTGGCCGATCACGAAGCGATTCGGTTCGGGAAATCGGTAGGTTGAGTCGTAGGGTGGGTTTTCAATTTTCACCGTGATGGACGCATAGCGCGTATTTGTGCTTGTTTCGTGTAAAATCAGGCCGTTAACGTTGTTGAAGTTGAAAATGTTCGATAAAAAACCTTCCGAATCAGATTTCTGTTAAAAATGTTCAGCTCGCACTTTCCTCTTTTTGGATATTGACGACATTTCGCTCAGTCCCTAAGCTTTGACCAACTTAAAAATGCTGTAAGCAGAGTCATTGTCCGGCTTCTGCTTTTTTCATTCAAGCCGCAAGGCAAAAATTCGAGCAGTTAAACAACTTTAACGATTAGAAACTGTGGATCTCAAAGATATTAAGGCAATAATTGACCTGATGAAGAAGAATTCCGTTTCGGAGTTCGAGCTGGAGAAACAAGATTTCAAGATTCGGCTCAAGCGAGGGATGAATGGTGGCGGAGCCGGGATGTCGCCGACTGATGATTCGCAACCCATGATCGCTTATGCATCCGCTCCGGCAGCTTTGCCCGGGGGAAATGCACCCAGCCTTGCTCTGCCGACTGCCGCTTCTGTGGATGCCGAGATCAAGTCGCCGATGATTGGGACTTTCTACCGCGCTCCTTCACCTGAATCGGCGGATTACGTCGAGGTTGGTTCGGAAGTAAATCCGGACACGGTAGTTTGTATCATCGAAGCCATGAAAGTAATGAACGAGATCAAGGCCGAGGTCCGAGGGGTAGTGACTCAAGTCCTCGTGGAAAGCGCCAAACCGGTTGAGTTCGGCCAGCCTTTGTTCAAATTTCGCCCCCTTTAAGCCCCATTTTCATTTCAAAAGTCCACCGGGAAGCCTGTATCTAACCACCCATGTTCGAAAAAGTCCTTGTTGCCAACCGCGGGGAAATTGCTGTGCGCATCATCCGCGCGTGCAAAGAACTGAACATCCGTACGGTGGCGGTTTATTCGGAGGTGGACGCCAACTCCATGCATGTGCAACTGGCCGACGAGGCCATTTGTATCGGCAAATCGCCGGCGAATGAAAGTTACCTTCGCATTGACCGGATTATCAGCGCGGCGGAAATCGCGGATGTGGATGCGATCCATCCCGGCTACGGTTTTCTCTCCGAGAACGCCCATTTCGCCGACGTGTGCGAAAGCTGTAACATCCGTTTCATCGGCCCCAGTTCGCGCGCCATGAATGCGCTGGAGGACAAAGCCCTCAGCCGGGCGCTCGCAAAAAAAGCTGGCGTGCGAACGCCCCCCGGGTCGGAGGGCGTGGTGGACAATGAACAAGCTGCGCTTACCGTGGCTAAACGCATTGGTTATCCGGTGATGATCAAGGCTGTGGCCGGCGGTGGCGGACGGGGAATGCGCGCGGCTCATAACGATGTTTCGCTGGTCAAAGGCTATCATACCGCGCGCAACGAGGCCGAGAAGGCCTTCGGTAATTCCGGGGTTTACATCGAAAAACTCATCGAAAACCCCCACCATATTGAATTTCAAATCCTAGGCGACAACCGGGGCCGGATCATTCATCTGGGTGAGCGCGATTGTTCCGTCCAGCGGCGCAATCAAAAAGTAGTCGAGGAAACGCCCTCCCCGCTTTTCAGCGAAAGCAAATTCAAGAAACTGCGCGAAAAGATGGGCAAAGACGCGATCCGCATCGCGGAAGCTGCGAACTACACCAACGCCGGCACGGTTGAGTTCATCGTGGATAACGACGCCAACTACTATTTCCTAGAAGTCAACAAGCGCATCCAGGTGGAGCATCCCATCACCGAAGAGGTCACGGGGATTGATCTGGTTCGAGCGCAATTGATGATTGCGATGGGCGAACCGTTAAAAATTTCCCAGGGCGACGTGCAATTCAAAGGGCACGCCATCGAATGCCGCATCAATGCCGAGGATCCCTTTGATGAATTTCGTCCCAGCCCTGGCCGCATCGAGATGTATTACCAGCCCGGCGGCCGCGGTGTGCGGGTGGACACCCATGCTTACGCGGGTTACACGATTCCGCCCACCTATGACTCCATGATCGGCAAGCTGATTACCTACGGTAAAGACCGCCGGGAGGCGATGGACAAAATGAGCCGCGCCTTGGGCGAGTATCTGATCACCGGTGTGAAGACGACGATTTCCTTCCAGCAGGCGATTTTGCAAGACCCGAACTTCCGGCGCGGCGTCTATTCCACGAATTTCGTCGAACAACTCCTCAGTGGCGCCCGCCGCGAACTCATCGAAGAAAAGAGCTGATTACGGTTGGGCTGTTGCCCTAGGCGGGGAGCGGCGATGGCGGTCTTTCAAACCTTGCCAGGTATTTCGTAAGAAATGACTGGCATCCGAATTCGGCCTGTGCGTAATCTGCCCCACCCTATGCGAACGAAATCACTCGGATTCTGGAGCGCACCCTTTCTCCTCACCCTCGGCGTGGCGGCGCGTGCCTCTGCCAGCGAAGCCGACATCCATATTCCGCCGCTGGACACGGTTAAATTTGCCGGCCTGGGTGGCGTCACCGGCCACACCTTGATGATGCTGGGCATTATTGTCTGTGCCATCGGCGCGTTATTCGGCATCGTGCAATACCTGCAGACCAAGGCTTTGCCCGTTCACGAAAGCATGGCCAAGGTTTCCCACACCATCTACGAAACCTGCAAAACCTATCTGCTCACGCAGGGTAAATTGCTCGCCATTCTCTGGGTGCTGATCGCGGGTTGCATGATTGTTTATTTCAAGTTTCTTCAGGGCAACCCCATGGGTCATGTTTTGGTCATTCTGCTGGCGTCCATCCTGGGCATTCTGGGTTCGTACGGCGTGGCGTGGTTCGGGATCCGCATCAATACCATCTCCAATTCCCGCACCGCCTTTTCCGCGCTCAAAGGCAACCCCTTTGCAACGCTCTGCATTCCCCTCCGTTCTGGCATGAGCATCGGCCTGCTGCTCGTTGCGGTGGAACTGTTCTTCATGATCTGCATCCTGATGTTTCTGCCCCGCGAACTGGTCGGACCCTGTTTCATCGGTTTTGCCATTGGTGAATCGCTCGGCGCTTCGGTACTGCGCATCTGCGGCGGCATCTTCACCAAGATCGCGGACATCGGTTCGGATTTGATGAAGATCGTCTTTAAGCTCCCCGAAGATGATCCCAAGAATCCCGGCGTGATCGCGGATTGCACCGGCGATAACGCGGGCGATTCCGTCGGTCCGACGGCGGACGGGTTTGAAACTTACGGCGTAACCGGGGTGGCGCTCATTGCGTTTCTTGCGCTCGCGTTGGCGGCTAGTCCGACGGTTTGTGCGACCCTTATCATCTGGCTGTTCGTCATGCGCGCCTTGATGATTGTGACCTCGCTGGGATCCTACTTTATCAACGAGGCCATCAGCAAAGCGATGTTCGGTGGCAAGAAGGACTTCGACTTTGAAGCGCCGTTGACGCATCTCGTCTGGATCACCTCGGCAGTTTCCATCGCCATCACATTCATCGCCAGTAAGCTTCTGCTGGGTGATTTCACTTTTAACGGGGTGGCGCAACCCGCGCTCTGGTGGGTCTTGTCGGCCATCATCAGTTGCGGCACGGTCGCGGGCGCCGTAATTCCTGAGTTTACCAAGGTATTCGTCAGCACCAACTCCCGCCATGTCCGTGAAGTGACCAATTGCTCTAAACATGGCGGCGCGTCGTTAAACATCCTGTCGGGCTTTGTGGCGGGCAATTTCTCCGCGTTCTGGATGGGGCTGTGCATCATGGTGCTCATGTTTGTGGCCTGGCAGTTTTCCACCCATGTGGCGCTGATGGCCATCATGCCGGCGCAGTTCGCCTTCGCAGCACCGATTTTCGCCTTCGGCCTCGTCGCCTTCGGCTTTCTTGGCATGGGGCCGGTGACCATTGCGGTGGACAGTTACGGCCCGGTCACGGACAACGCGCAATCTGTTTACGAATTGAGTCAGATCGAGGGCCATAATGCCGAAGACAAGCAGCGCGCCCGCGAGCAGATCAAACGCGACTTCGGTTTCGTTCCCGACTTTGATAACGCCAAATACCAACTCGAAAAGGGCGATGGCGCGGGCAACACCTTCAAAGCCACGGCCAAACCCGTACTCATTGGTACGGCGGTCGTGGGCGCGACGACGATGGTGTTCGGCATTATTATGCTGCTGGAAAATATGTTCGGCGGCGTGGTGAACAAACTCTCCATTGTGCAACCCGAAATCATCCTCGGCCTCATCATGGGCGGCTCGGTGATCTACTGGTTCACCGGGGCCTCCTGCCAGGCGGTCGTGACCGGCGCGTATCGCGCGGTGGTTTACATCAAGGAGAACATGAAGCTCGACGCCACCACGGCGTCGGAGCAGGACAGCAAAGAAGTCGTCCGCATCTGCACCGTTTATGCGCAAAAAGGCATGTGGAACATCTTCATCGTGGTGTTCTGCTTCGCGCTCGCGCTGCCCTTCTTCGATCCGTATTTCTTCATCGGTTACCTGATTGGCATCGCGTTCTTTGGTTTATTCCAAGCCATTTTCATGGCTAACGCCGGCGGCGCGTGGGACAACGCCAAAAAGATCGTCGAAGTAGACATGCGCCAGAAGGGCACCGAACTGCACGCCGCCACCGTTGTCGGCGACACCGTGGGTGATCCCTTCAAAGACACGTCTTCCGTGGCGATGAACCCGGTGATCAAGTTTACCACGTTGTTTGGTTTGCTGGCGGTGGAAATCGCGGTGACCATGACTCAGAGTCATCGTGCGGCGTTGAAACTGGATCCGAATGCGACGAACTGGAGCCCCTGGGTTGGCGGCTTCTTCTTCCTCGTGGCGTTGGTCTTTGTTTATCGCTCGTTCTATGGGATGCGGATTCCGGAGGACAAGTAAGCGGGACTTTTTTAGACCGGCCGTTGTGGTTCCGCGAATCGTAGCGGTGCGGTTTTTTTCACCCCCGCCTCGCGCTTGACGCTCGACTCGTTCCCAGGTGATCGGCTAACTTCGGCGCGTGACCAATCTCCTTGTGGGTGTGGTAAGCGCACTGGTCGCCACGAATCAATCGGTGGCGCTGACCAACCTTTTCCCCGGCCTGACCAATGCCGTAGTCGCCACCCCGGCCACCAATGATCCTGTCGAACTGCAGTATCACAAGCTGATGGATGACGACGACTTGGCGCAGGAAGAGGTGGACAAGTGGATTCGCGACAACCGGGAATTCGCCGCCCAAGGTGCCGGTATGTCCCCTGAGGTGCTGGGTCGGCGTATTCTGGAACGCTTCGCGCCGGTGCGTGCCGGCTACGAGACCTTCCTCCAGCAACACACCAATCACGTCCGGGCCCGCATCGCCTACGCGAGTTTCCTCGACGACATTCATGAGGAGGAAGATTCGATCACGCAACTGGAACTGGCGCGGGAAATTGATCCCAGTGAACCTTCCATCTGGAACAACCTCGCCAACCACTACGGCCACATCGGTCCGGTGACCAAGGCCTTCGACTATTACACCAAAGCCATCGCCCTGCGACCCGACGAACCGGTTTACTATCACAATTTCGGCACGACCGTGTTTCTGTTCCGCAAGGATGCGATGGAGCATTACCAGATCAATGAGCAGCAAGTGTTCGACAAGGCGCTCGCACTTTATCATCAGGCCATGAAGCTTGCGCCCGACGATTTCCCGCTGGCATCGGATGTGGCGCAGACGTTTTACGGCATCCGTCCGCCCCGCCCGGATGACGCCCTGCGCGCGTGGACCAACGCCTTCAATCTGGCGCACGACGACATCGAGCGGCAGGGGGTTCACACCCACTTTGCCCGCGTGAAACTGCACGCCGGCCGGTTCGACGAGGCTCGCCTTCATCTCAATGTCGTCACCAACGAGATGTACGCGGAATTGAAACGCCGGCTGACGCGCAGTCTCAAGGACGAAGAGATTAAGGCCATGGACACCAATGCCCCGCCGACTGAAGCCGTGAAACCATGAGGCGCATCGAATTTGCCAAGCCGGCTCCGGTTGGGCGCGTCACTCCGTGCGCGCCGCACTTGATTTGTAGGCGCACCCTGTACGACGGACAGCTTGCCAAGCCATTAGTCGTTGAATGAACCAACCGTTTCCCCGAATTAATTATTCTTCCCGCACGGTGACCGCACCGCTCGCGGCCGGCGGCAAAGACGTAATCGCGGTCAGCGCGGGCGTTGCTCCATTGGACGAATCGGCGTTGGACCTTATGGCCGAGGCCGTGCGGTTGCTGGGACCGGGGGGGCGACTGTGGATTTACGGGTCGCCACGCGAACTGGCCTTTTGGGGTGAACATCTGATGACTTTCGCCGGCCCGTCCGGCCCGCTGGTCTTCAAGTATTGGATCGCGCTCGACTTGGCCGAGCAAACGCGGGATCGCTTTCTGCAACCAAACCATCAGGGATTGTTGCTGTTCATGAAACGCGACGTGACGCGCAAAACTCCGACACGGTTCCGACTGAACACGACCACCTGTCGTGTGCCGCATTTAAATTGCGCGGCGTGTGGGTTGAACGTCAAGGATTGGGGCGGCAAGAAGCACTTGATGAATCCACGCGGAGCGGCGCCCGCTGATGTATGGCGGGATCTGCCGCGCCGCAAATTGCGCGATGGAATTATCCCGGCCGATGTGCTGGGGCGGATCGGCGATCTCAGCGATGCCACGGCGGCGAACAGCCTGCATCTGGTGTTACCCTCGGACTTGAAATCATCCGCAAGCGCGCGGGTCGGGCAGGGTGATGTTCCGCCCGCCGCCGGCATCATCGGCAACGACTTCAAGCTCACCGCTCTGGAACTCGACCACGTTTATCTCGGCGACTGCGTTTCGTTTTTACAGCGCGTAAAGGCGTTGCATCCCGGGGGCGTGTTTGATCTCGCGTTTGCCGATCCGCCCTACAATTTGCAGAAGAATTACGGCCAATGGGATGACGCGCTGGCCGAGCAACATTACCTTGATTGGTGCAATGCCTGGCTTGACGGCATGGCGCAAACCCTCAAGCCCGGCGGCAGCCTGCTGGTGCTCAATCTTCCGAAGTGGGCCGTCCATCATGTGGCGTTTCTGAACCGGCGACTGGACTTCCGCCACTGGATCGTATGGGACGCGTTGTCCGATCCGCGCGGCAAGTTGATGCCCGCGCATTATGCGCTGCTTTATTATACGAAGCCCGGTGGCAAGCCGGTGTTCAACTATTCGCCGCTCGGGACTAAGCCGCGCAGCCAGCTCGTCCCACCGCCCGATTCGTTGAAGTATTGCCTGCGCGCCAAATGCGTGAAGTTGCGCAAGGCGGTGGGCGATGACGTGAAGGTGGAGCTGTCCGACATCTGGTCCGACATCCATCGCATCAAACACAAGCGCGACCGCGATGCGCATCCGTGTCAGTTGCCGGAAAAGTTGATGGAACGGATCATCAAACTT
>JANYBF010000436.1 GCA_025360895.1 Verrucomicrobiota bacterium | reverse complement strand
CGTCTCGGCTTGCCCATGAAATCCGTCGAGGCGACACCCGCGCTGCAAGCCGCCAAGCAGGAGACGTTACACAATGCCGAGCTGGAAGCTCGACAAAAATTGTGGCGCTGGTTGATTGTGGCGGCGCTGGCGGTATTGTTGATCGAAACTTGGCTGGCCGGCTGGATCAGCCGGCGGACCGCCGCGCCCGTTGAAGCGACCACATGATTGATCGCCTCCTGCAAATTCATCTTAAACCAGTCGCGCGCAATCATCGGCGATGGCAGATGTTGCGCACCCTGACGCGCGGCTGGCTGGCGGCAGCGGGCGTGGGCGTGTTCTTCATTTTGATCCACCGCGTCAGCGGATGGATTTCACCTTGGTTATTCCTGTTTCTGCTCGGCACGACGTTAGGGTGGACGTTCAACGTCCGGAGGCGAAGCAAACGGACGCCGCTGGATTTTCAAACCATCGTGCGCAACATCGAGGCGGAGAATCCCAAGCTGCACGCGTTACTGCTGACTGCCATCGAGCAACAGCCGGATGCGGCCACGCAGGAACTGAACTATCTCCAGGACCGCGTCATCCGCGAGGCGCTCGCGGAGGACCGGCGCGGGGCGTGGTGGAAACGCACAGCCAGGAATCTGCGCCGGGCACAACTCGGCAATGCCGCCGCGTTGGCGCTGCTGGTGGTTGTGATGCTCGCACTGTATCAAGCCGCTCCGCCGCGCGTGACGATCCTCACCATGATGAATCGCGAAGTCGCCGTGACGCCTGGTGATACGAGTGTGGAGAAAGGTAGCAGTCTTGTCGTGCTCGCGAAGTTTCAGGGCAAAGTGCCGGTGGAAGCCGTGCTGGTTGTCCGGCCCGCGAACGAACCCGAGCGACGTATTCCGCTCGCGAAAAATCTCGATGATCCCGTTTTCGGCACGAGCCTGCCCGACATTAAAGGCGAACTGACCTACCGTGTCGAATATGGCGGTGAGCGCACGCGCGATTTCAAAGTCACAACTTTCGAGTTTCCGCGCCTTGAACGCGCCGATGCCAAAGTCACGTTCCCCGAATACACCGGCCTGCCGGAGAAAACGATTGAAGACACCCGACGCGTCAGCGCCGTCGAAGGCAGCGCGCTCGATTACACGTTTCATCTGAACAAACCGGTCAAGTCTGCCACGCTTGTCGAAGTTCCTAGCCGCCGACGTGAGGAGGCGGATGGTTCGAACAATTTGGCGCAACCCAATCCGCCTCCTCATGTCGTTGGCTACACGCTGTTTGCGGATACGAATCGGCCCGGCGTCTATGTCTCCAACATCAAACTGGAAACCAGTGGGCGTTACGAACTCATCCTCGTGGATGACGTGGGCCGCACGAACAGGGTGCCACCGCTGTTCGTCCTTGATGTGCTGACCAATCGCGCGCCGGAGCTTAAGTTTGCGTTTCCGAAAGGGGATCAGCGCGTTTCGGCATTGGAGGAAATCGCATTCAAAGCGGAAGCCTCGGATGACTTCGGTCTCAAGGGTTACGGTTTTGCTTACAATCTCGCCGGACAGGAAACAAAGTTCGTCGAGCTTGGCAATTCCGCCGGGCCACACGAGAAGCGGACGTTTGACCATCTCGTGCCACTTGAAAGTCTTGGTGCGCACGTGGACGAGTTGTTGAGTTATTACCTCTGGGCGGACGACATCGGCCCGGACGGCCAGCTGCGCCGGACCACGAGCGACATGTTTTTCGCCGAGGTGCGCCCGTTCGAGGAGATTTTCCGCGAAGGCCAGGCCCAAGACCCGAATCAGCAACCACCGCAGCAGGGCCAGCAAGGTCAGAACGATGCCGAGAAATTGGCCGAGTTGCAAAAACAGATCCTCGCCGCGACGTGGAATCTTCAACGTCGCGAGACCGGCAAAACGCCGACCGCGAATTTCAAACCGGACGCGGCGACGGTGAAAGAGTCGCAGGTGAAAGCGCTGGAACAGGTGCGCGGCCGCATGGAGCAACAAGACGATCCGCGCGCGAAGGCGTTGCTCCAAACAGTGGAAACGGCAATGGCGAAAGTCGTTGAGCAACTCACCCGCACGACGGACGACAATTCGCCCAAGGCATTGCTCCCCGCCTTGGCCGCCGAGCAATCGGCGTATCAGGCTTTGCTGCGGTTGGCCGCGCGCGAAATTCAAGTGTCCCAGGCCCAGCGCGGTCAAAGTGGCCAAAGTAGTCGCGGTCAGCGGGCGCAACGGCAGCTCGATCAACTCAATTTGCGGCAGTCGCAGAACCGCTACGAAACTGAGCGTCAGGCCGCCCCACCGCAGAATCCGCAACAGCGCGAACAGTTGCAGGCATTCAATCGCTTGAAGGAACTCGCCCAACGCCAGCAGGACGTGAACGAACGGCTCAAGGAATTGCAGGCGGCATTGCAGGAAGCGAAGACCGCGGCGGAGCGTGAGGAACTGCGGCAGCGACTCAAACGGCTTCAGGAGGAACAGCAACAAACGCTGGCCGACGTGGACGAGTTGCGTCAGCGCATGGAGCGTCCGGAGAACCAGTCGCAAATGAGCGAGGCGCGACAGCAGCTTGACCAGACCCGCGATGAGGTGCAGCGCGCCTCCGAAGCGATGGAGCGCGGCGAAGTTTCGCAGGCATTGTCGGCGGGCACGCACGCCCAGCGGGATTTGCAACAGATGCGCGATGATTTCCGCAAACAAAGCTCGAGCCAGTTCGCCGACGACATGCGCGAGTTGCGCAGCCAGGCGCGTGAGCTTTCGCAGAAGCAGGAAGACATCGGCCAGAAGCTGGACGCGCTCGCCGAACCGACGCCGCGAAAGTCATTGACCGATTCCGACGAGCGCAAGGAACTGGCCTCCCAACTCGACGACCAACAGAAGCGCATGGACGAACTGGTGAAGCACGCGACCGAGGTCACTCAGAAAGCCGAGCCCGTCGAACCGCTGCTGTCGCGCCAGTTGTACGACACATTGCGCAAGGCAACGCAGGACGATGCGAAGAATTTACAGGATACCAGCGACGACCTGTTGACGCAGGGCCGGTTGCGCCAGGGCGTTGAACAGTATTTGCGTGAAAGCCGGCGCGGGGGAAAAACTGCCGTGGAAGCGAGTGCCGATCTTTTGCGCGAAGGCTTGTCGGCCGAGGCCGACAATCTTGAACAACGCGCCCGGCGCAGCATCAACGATCTCAAGACGGGGGTCGAACGCGCGGCCGGAAGTGTCCTAGGGGATGACGCGGAGGCTTTACGGCTTGCGCGCAATGAACTCGATGAACTGAGCCGTCAACTTGAGCGCGAACTGGCTCAGGCGCAGCGGCAGTCGAATACAAATGGCGCTGGTAGCCGCCGACGTGAGGAGGCGGATCGTTCATCACTTGCTATGTCAACAAATCCGCCTCCTCACGTCGGCGGCTACGAACAACAGGGCAACGCTCAAAGCGGACGCAAGAGACCACAGCAAGGTGATGACCAGTCGCAGACGCAAGACCAAGCCCAAGCAGGGCAAGGGCAGCAAAGCGAGTCGAAGGAGAACGGACAAGGGCAACAAGGCAACCAGCCAGGACCAGGCCAGAGTAACCAGCCGGGCGCTTCGGCAAAGCCACAACCTGACGGTAACAATCCCGGACCGGGAGCCGAGAATCAAGCTGGCCAACGCGGTGGTAATCGCCAAAACGGCGGCCAACGGGGCAGCGGTAGCTTTCTCGATCAAGTCGGGGGCGAGGCAGGTGGCAGTTTTGCGGGCGGCCCAATTACCGGTGCGGAATACACGCAATGGTCGGATCGTTTGCGCGACGTGGAGGAGATGCTCGATGTTCCCGAGTTGCGGGCCGAAGCCGCGCGGATTCTTGATCGCGCCCGCAATGCCCGACAGGATTTGAAGCGCCATTCCGAAGAACCGAAGTGGGATTTGGTGAAAATGGAAATTGCCGGGCCGTTGGTCGAGTTGCGGACGCGGGTGAGCGAGGAGCTTGCCCGCCGCGAGTCGAAAGAGGCACTCGTACCGATTGACCGCGACCCCGTCCCGAAGCGCTACTCCGAACTCGTCCGCCGCTATTACGAGCAACTGGGGAAGAGTGAGTCGGGCAATGCAACGGATGCTGGAGGGGTGAAGTGATGTGCGACACCGACTTTCGTAGCAGCCGACGTGAGGAGGCTCTGACTGATTTCGCCGGAAAACAAATGAGCCTCCTCACGTCGGCGGCTACGAATTAAAAATGCTCGCCGCCATCCTCATCTCCGGGCGCGAATGGTTGCTGCCGGCAACCGGATTTCTCGTCGTCGCAATTCTACTGCTGGCTTGGACCTATCTTCGTGCGCCGGCGGACAAGACACTTCGCACCGCTTGCGCGTTCCTGAAACTTCTTGGCCTGGCGGCGCTGCTCGCCTGTTTGATTGAACCGCTTTGGAGTACGCAACGCGCGCGACCGGGGGCGAATTTCCTCGCCGTCGTCGCGGACAACAGTCAGAGCATGGGCATCAAGGATCGGGGCGAAACCAAGACCCGGGGCGTAATGCTTACCAAGCTGCTCGCTCCCCAACCTGGCAACTGGCAGTACAAGCTGGAAAAGAATTTTCAAGTGCGCCGCTATGTTTTTGATTCGCGCCTGCAAAGCACGAAGGATTTTTCCGAACTCATCTTCGACGGACACGCCTCGGCCATTGGCGCGGCGTTGCGTACGATCGGCGAGCGCTTTCGGGGTCAACCGCTGGCGGGCGTGTTGCTGCTCACGGATGGCAACGCCACCGATATGACGGATGGAAAGCTGGAGGTGACCGGTCTGCCACCGGTTTATCCGGTCGTCCTTGGTCGCGACGACACCATCAACGACGTCGCCATTCAAAAGATCGCGGTGAGTCAAACGGCGTTTGAAGACCAGCCGATCACGGTGCAGGTCGAAGTGCTCGCGGGCGGCTACGGCGGCAGAATGATCACGGCGCAATTGCTCGACCAGAATGGCAAGGCGGTTCAGGAATTGAACCAGCGGGCCACGCGCGACAGTGACACATTTCGCTTCCAATTGCGCCCGGAGAAAAGTGGGATTTCGTTCTACCGGGTGCGCGTTTCGGCGAAAGACGAACTCGCCCAGTTCGCGCAGCCGGAAACGTCCGCGGAAGCCACGCTGGCGAACAACACGCGCGTCATCACCGTGGATCGCGGCAAAGGCCCGTATCGGATTCTTTACGTCAGCGGGCGGCCCAACTGGGAGTTCAAATTTCTGAACCGCGCGCTCGCGGAGGACGATCAGGTGGAGTTGGTTGGCTTGATCCGCATTGCCAAACGCGAGAAGGGATTCGGCCGGCTGGATTTTCGCAGTCGTCCGGGGGAATCGGCCAATCCGCTGTTTCGTGGGTTTGATCGGACGACCGAGGATACGGAAGGTTACCATGAGCCGGTTTTGAAATGGCTTCTGCCTAATGACAGCGATACGAATATCGTCACGGGCGGTTTCCCCAAGACCGCCGATGCGCTCTTTAAATATCAGGCAATCATCCTCGACGATCTCGAGGCGGAGTTTTTCACGCGCGACCAGATGTCGTTGTTGCAAAAATTTGTATCCGAGCGCGGTGGCGGTTTTCTCATGCTCGGCGGCGCGGAATCATTCCATCAAGGCAAATACGAACACACGCCGGTCGGTGAGATGCTGCCGGTTTATCTTGATTACATTGGCGACACGAAACCGCTCGCGAATCTGCGGCTGAATCTCACGCCCGAAGGCTGGCTGGAACCGTGGGCACGACTACGCGACAAGGAAGCCGGCGAACGGGCGCGAATCACCGAAATGCCGGCGCTCCAGGTGCTGAACCGTGTACGCGGCGTGAAGCCCGGGGCGAGTGTCATCGCCGAAGTGCAGGATGAAAGTGGCGGAAAATATCCGGCGCTCGTAGCCCAACGCTTCGGCAATGGCCGCGTCGGCGCGCTGTTGATTGGTGATTTATGGCGCTGGGGCTTGCGCGATGAAACCACGCGCCACGATCAGGACAAAGCGTGGCGGCAGATGATTCGCTGGCTGATTGCCGACGTGCCGCAACGCATCGAATTTGTAGCGGAGGCGAAACGGGATGACCCGAATCAGGCGACGTCGTTGCAAGTCCGGGCGCGGGACAAGGAGTTTCAACCTTTGGATAATGCAACGGTGAGAATCACGGTGACGCCGGTGGTTGCCACCACGGCGACGAATGCCCCGGCTTCGCCGAACCATACCAACCAAGTTCGGCTTAACGCCGAGCCGGCGCTGACGGAGGCCGGGCTTTACGAAGCGCTGTATGTCCCGCGCACGACCGGCGGCTATTTGGCCGAAGCGGTGGTGACCGATGCCGATGGGGTTGAGGTGGGTCGCGCCCAAACGGGTTGGTCGGCGGATCCGGCTGCGGAGGAGTTCAAGTCATTGAAACCAAATCGCGCGCTGCTCGAAAACATCGCACGCCAAACGGGCGGAAAAATAATCGCCGCCAACGAACTGGC
>JANYBF010000407.1 GCA_025360895.1 Verrucomicrobiota bacterium | reverse complement strand
GTAAACGCCGCGCGCCGGGGGAACCTACCAGATGCACACGGCGGAATCGCCAAAAATCGGCATGAAAGATTAAACGTACTCACAGGATCAAAACCTTCGCCTCTGATCCTGAAATCTGATTGAAAACTCCCCGGTTCCGCTCTACACTTCAGCGTATGACGAAATCCGTTTTCACTGGACCAGTTTACGTGGTGCGCGACAACATTGATACCGACCAGATCATCTCCGCGCAACACCTGAATCTCGTGCCGACTATCGCCGAGGAATATGAAAAGCTCGGCAGCTACGCGCTCGATGGCCTGCCCCAATCGCTTTACCCCACGCGCTACGTCAAAGCCGGCCAACTCGACAGCGAGTATTCCATCGTTGTGGCTGGACGCAATTTTGGTTGCGGCAGTTCGCGCGAGCATGCGCCCATCGCCATTGGATCTGCCAATTGCGAAATTGTGCTGGCCGAAAGTTTTGCGCGCATTTTTTTCCGCAACTGCGTGGCCACCGGCGAACTTTACCCCTGCGAAATGACCGAACGCCTCTGCGACGTGCTGAAAACCGGCGATGTGGTGACCGTGGATCTGGACGCCGCAACAGTGACGGCCCAAGCCACCGGCAAAGTATATCGTTTCAAACCGCTGGGCGATGTGCGGCCCGTGGTGGATGCTGGTGGGTTATTCAACTTCGCGCGCAACAGCGGGATGATTTCGGCGCCAACTTAGGCGAACAAGCACGCACCCTTCCCTCCGTTCTCCGTACCGAAACTCAGCCGCGAAGTTCGCTCGTCGCCCGGGGGTCATTGGTATTTATGACGAGACCAGCTTCCGACCATAAATCCAAGTCGCGTTTGGTTGGTAGGTCGAGAGACTTCAAGGCGAAGGCGCAAAGTCACTAAACCATAAAAACCGTTCGCTCAGCATCCAACTGAATGACGGTTGCAGATCATCCGGCCGCCCTTATGTGGGGACGCCGTTGGACAACCGATGAAGCGTTTGATAGCCTTCGAGCGATTTATGAGTTTGGAAAACATTGCCCCACCCACCGCCGCACCCGCGCCATCCGATTTCATTCGTGACCTCGTCGCTCAACATGTCGCTGCGGAACACTATCCGAAGATTCACACGCGCTTTCCGCCCGAACCGAACGGCTACCTTCACATCGGCCATGCGAAAAGCATCTGCCTCAACTTCGGCATCGCGCACGAGTTTGGCGGCGTGTGCAATCTGCGGATGGATGACACGAACCCGACCAAGGAAGACATCGAGTACGTCGAGTCCATCACCACCGACGTAAACTGGCTCCTCGCCGGCTGGGCGGATCATTGCCTCGGCTTGACGCCCGCCCAAGCTCCGTTCTACGCGAGCAACTACTTCGACCAGCTTTACGAATTTGCCGTTGCGCTCATCAAAAAGGGCAAAGCCTTCGTCTGCGATCTTTCAGCGGTGGACATGGAAACTTATCGCGGCGCTCCGGATCGGCCCGGCAAGGATTCACCCTTCCGCAATCGCTCCGTCGAAGAAAACCTCGACCTGTTCACCCGGATGAAGAACGGTGAATTCCCCGACGGCACGCGCACGCTCCGCGCGAAGATTGACATGGCATCGTCCAACGTCTGGCTGCGCGATCCGATTCTTTATCGCATCCGCCACACCGAACATCATCAGACGGGCGCGCAATGGTGCATCTATCCGATGTACGACTTCGCCCATTGCCTGAGCGATTACATCGAAGGCATCACGCACAGCATCTGCACCCTGGAGTTTGAAGTGCATCGCCCGCTGTACGATTGGATTTTACTGAGCCTGGATTTACCACGTCCCCTGCCCCACCAGTACGAATTCGCCCGCCTCAGTCTCGGCTATACCGTGATGAGCAAGCGCAAGCTCATGCAGCTCGTGGACGAAAAGCTCGTCACCGGCTGGGACGATCCGCGCCTGCCCACCATCAGCGGCCTGCGGCGCCGGGGCGTGACGGCGGAGGCATTGCGCAATTTTGCCTACCACATTGGCATCACCAAATACAACGGCGTCACCGACGTAGCCGTCCTCGAACATGCCATCCGCGAGGACTTGAACAAACGTGCGTTACGCCGCCTCGCGGTACTCCGGCCGCTTAAAATCGTCATCACGAATTACCCCGAGGGTAAAACCGAGGAACTCGACGCCGTTAACAACCCCGAGGACGAAGTCGCCGGCAAGCGGTGGATTCCGTTCAGCCGCGAACTCTATATCGAACGCGATGACTTCCAGGAAGTACCGCCGCCAAAATTCTTTCGCCTTAAACCCGGCGGCGAAGTGCGCCTCAAGTACGCTTACATCATCAAGTGCGACGAGGTGGTGACAGACGCCGCCGGCAATCCCATCGAATTACGCTGCACCGCCGACCTTGATAGCAAATCTGGCGGCACGACGGCGGGCCGCAAAGTTAAAGGCACGATTCATTGGGTGAGCGCCGCGCACGCCGTGGATGCCGAAGTGCGCCTCTACGACCGCCTTTTCACCGTGGCCGAACCCGATACGGAAGGTGACTTCAAAGTGCACCTGAACCCGCACAGCCTCGAAATCGTCACCACCAAGTGCGAGCCGAGTTTGCGGGATGCCAAGCTGGAGACTCGCTATCAGTTTGAACGCATCGGATATTTTACCATGGACAAAGACTCTCAACTCTCAACCAATAACCCTCAACTAATCTTCAATCGGACGATCACGTTGAAAGACACTTGGGCGAAAGCGCTGCAGAAGTAACTGGCTCACAAAGAGACGTCGGCCTGCTCAAGCCGAATCACAATGAGAATTATTTCAACGCAAAATCGCCAAGCCGCAGAGCAAAGCCCGCCCGGGCTGACATGTTTATAGTCTCGCCAACCCGATTAAACATTTAAACCATCCCAGTAGATGCGAATCGGAATCGTCAACCACACGCGGCAGGCCACTCAAGCCCTCCGCCGCGACATCCACCGCAACGGCAAACACCACGTCGTTTGGCTCGCCCACGCTGGCGCGGAAGCCGTCGCCCACTGCCAACGCGACTGCCCCGATCTAGTCATAATGGATTTGTTCCTGCCCGACATGGACGGGAGTGAAGCGACCCGCCAGATCATGAGCCACACCCCCTGCGCCATCATCATCGCCACCGTCAACCTCGAACAACACATGGGGAAAGTTTTTGAAGCCATGGGCGCCGGCGCCCTCGACGCCGTGAGCCTGCCCGGTATAAATTTAGACCCCGAGCTAACAGCGACCCAGACTTTACCGGGCCGGCCGGGGATGGGAGAATTAAAAGTTAAAAACACAAAATTAAAAAACGCGGCGGCGGACATTGCGGTTGTTGAATTTTGCCCGGATAATTCCGCCCCCCTGCTTGCGAAGATTGAAACCATTCGCCGACTGCTCGGCACGCCAGAAGAAAGCGAGCAGCGGGCCGTCCGCCGCCCACCGCCCACCGCCCACCGCCTCGTCGCCATCGGCGCCAGCGCCGGCGGCCCCACCGCCCTGGCCACCATCCTCGCCGCCCTACCCGCCCACTTTCCCGCCGCCGTCATCATCGTGCAACACCTCGACCAACAATTTGCTCCCGGCCTCACCGCCTGGTTCGCCACCCGCACCAAACTCCCCGTGCGCGTTGCCCAGCCCGGCGACCGCGTCGCGCCCGGGACCATCTACCTCGCTGGCCGCGACCAACATTTGATTTTAGCCAACCCGACTCAACTCGACTACACGCCCCAACCCGGCGATACCCCCCACCGACCATCCATAGATGTTTTCTTCCACAGCATCGCCCGCCAATGGCCCGGCCAAGTCACCGGCGTCCTCCTCACCGGCATGGGCCGCGACGGCGCCGCCGGCCTGCGAACCCTGCGCCAAGCCGGCCACCACACCATCGCCCAAGACAAAAACACCAGCGCCGTTTACGGCATGCCCCAAGCCGCCGCCGCCCTCGACGCCGCCAAAGAAATCCTCCCGCTCCACAAAATCGGTCCCCGCCTCACGAAAATCCATCCCACCCGAGCCCCGTACAAGTCCAGTCCCAAAGAAACTTGAGTCCCCGACTTTACGAGGCAAGCACCACCCCATGAGCCACCAACCACCACAACCTGACCAACCCCCACGGATAAGTTCAGACCCAGAGAAACCTGAGTCCCAAACTTTACCTGGCGCACCCGAATACCACGTCATGGTCCTCTTGGTGGACGACCAAGCCATGGTCTGCGAAGCCATCCGGCGGGCGCTCGCCAGCGAAACCGACATTGACTTTCATTATTGCGCCGACGCCCGCGACGCCCTGACCCTCGCCACTCAAATCCGACCCACCGTGATCTTACAAGACCTCGTCATGCCTGGCCTCGACGGCCTGACCCTCCTCACGCAATACCGCGCCCACCCCGCCACCCGCGACACCCCCATCATCGTCCTGTCCACCAACGAAAACCCCCAGATCAAAGGCCAAGCCTTCGCCCTCGGCGCGAATGATTATCTCGTCAAACTCCCCGACCACCTCGAACTCATCGCCCGCATCCGCTACCACACCCGCGCCCACCTCAACCAACTCCAACGCGATGCCGCCTACCGAGCCCTGCGCGAAAGCCAACAACAACTCATCAACGGCAACACCCAACTCCTCACCCTCAACCAAAAACTCGAAGAAGCCACCCTCGCCAAGTCCGCGTTCCTGGCGAACATGAGCCACGAAATCCGCACCCCCATGAACGGCGTCATCGGCATGATCGCCCTCTTGCTCGACACCGAACTCACCGACGAACAACGTGAATACGTCGCCGCCACCCGCAGCAGCGCCGATGCCCTCCTGACCATCATCAACGACATCCTCGACTTCTCCAAGATCGAAGCCGGCAAACTCGAATTGGAACACCACCCCTTCGAACTCCATAACTGCCTCGAAGAAGCCCTGGAACTACTGGCCCCCAAAGCCGCCGAAAAAAAACTCGACCTCAACTACAGCGTAGCTGAACAACTCCCAAAAATTCTCATCAGCGACGTCACCCGCCTGCGCCAAATTCTCGTCAACCTCATCGGCAACGCCGTCAAATTCACCCCGCAAGGCGAAATCGTCATTGAAGTCCACCCCGCGAACAGCGGCGTGGGCGACCCGACCGAAGGCGCCAGTCAAAAGACCTTAGACCTTGGACAAAAAACTTTAGACGGTTTCGCGCCCTGCCTCCTCCACTTCAGCGTCCGCGACACCGGCATCGGCATTCCCTTGGACAAACAACACCGCCTCTTCAAATCCTTTCAACAAGTTGACGCCTCCACCACGCGGAACTACGGCGGGTCCGGCCTTGGCCTCGCCATCAGCCGGCGGCTCGTCGAATTACTCGGCGGGCGCATCTGGGTGGACAGCGAAGCTGGCCAAGGCGCCACCTTCCACTTCACCATCCAAGTCCAAGGCGCCCCGAGCGCCACCCCGCCCGCCTGGCAAATGCCCCAAGCCCAACTCAGCGGCAAACACCTCCTACTGATCGAAGATGGCCCCGCCAGCACCCGCATCCTCAAACACCGCCTCGAACAATGGGGCCTGATCGTCGAAACCGCAGCGAGCGGCGAAGCGGCCCACCAAGCCATCGAAGGCAGAAGGCCGAAAGCGGAAAGCAGAAATCAGCAGGCCGAAGTCAGCCCTCCGTCTTCCGACCTCCGCCCCTCGCTCCCTAACTACGCCGCCATCATCCTCGACCTGCAACTACCCGACACCGACCCCTTCGACCTCGCCCGCGCCATTCGCAAAACCCCCACCGGCCGGTATCTTCCCCTGCTCCTCTTGAGCGCCATCCGCCTACGCAGCGACGACCTCCGCGCCGCCGCCCTCGACCTCGCCCACTTGGTCCACAAACCCGTGCGCCCGGCACAACTCCTTGACGCCCTGTGCCGGGCCCTCGAAGTCCAGGTCCAACGCGACAAAAAGTCCCCCTACACCCCCGGCTTCGATTCCGACTTTGCCCGGCGGCTCCCCCTGCGCGTCCTCCTCGCCGACGACAACCCCATCAATCAAAAAGTTGGCCAAAGCGTCCTCCACAAACTCGGCTACCGCGCCGAAATTGTGCATAACGGCCTCCAAGTCATCCAAGCCATAGAACAAAAACCGTTCGATATATTATTTCTCGACGTGCAAATGCCCGAAATGGACGGCCTCGAATGCGCCCAGATCCTCACCCAACGCTGGACCCGCGATCGGCGACCCATCATCATCGCCATGACCGGCAACGCCCTGATGGGCGACCGTGAAAAATGTCTTGCCGCCGGGATGGACGACTATATCTCCAAACCCGTGCGCATCGCCGATTTACAAGCCATCTTAGAACGCTGGGGACCGACCAAAGCCCACAAACACGACACCGCTTACTACCTGCGCCACCCCCAATCCCTTACCCCGGGCCTGCTCGACGAGAATGTGATCGCCGACCTCCACGACATGTCGCCCAGCAACGACGTAAGCATGTTACGCGAGTTGATTGATCTCTTTCTCGAAGCGGCGCCCACGCGTTTCATGCAAATTAGCCAGTCCGCCGAAAACCCAAAGCAACTCGCATTTCACGCCCACGCGCTTAAAAGTATGTCCCTCAACCTCGGCTGCCGGAGCCTCATCGAATTGACGCAACGCCTTGAGAACCTTGGCAACTCGGGTAATCTCATCGGCGCGGTGGAAATCATTAAGGAGCTCCAGGTCGCCTTCACTCAGACAAAAGTTCAGTTACTCATCCTCCGCGACAAGGAGCCCGCCGCCATCAGCCCGCCGTAAGTCACAGCGCCGAAGACCAGCCCTCCGATCTCCATCCCCGTCGCCATTCCAGGTTGGCCCTTCGCGCTACAGCCATTACCTTCAGCCCATGCTTATCCGACCCCGACATCTTTCACCCGGCGACACGCTGGGCCTCATCGCCCCGGCCAGCGCGCCGCCCGATCCCCGGGCCATTGATCGCTCGGTGGGCGTCCTCGAAGCGTTGGGTTTCAAAGTCAAACTCGCGCCCAGCATCCGCAAACGCCACGGCTACTTGGCCGGAACAGACCGTGACCGTGCCAGCGACTTGATGCAAATGTTCACCGACCACCGCGTCCAAGGCATCCTCTGCCTGCGCGGCGGCTACGGCACCGCCCGCCTATTGCCTTTGCTCGACTACCGCGTCATTCGCAACCACGCAAAAATCTTCGTCGGCTACAGTGATATCACCTCGCTGCACTGCGCATTTCTGACTAAGGCAAATTTAATTTCCTTTCACGGCCCGATGCTGAATTCAGACTTCAACCACGCCGACTTTCCGGACTTCACGCGGCAAAGTTTTTTGAGAACCTTGCGAGCGCCCAAAAGCCGAAGGCCCGGAGCAGAAAGCCGCCCTCTGCCCTCTGCCCTCTGCCCTCCGTCCTCCGGCATCGTGCAAGGTTATCGCCGCAAGACCATAAAGATTCTCCAGCGCGGGGTGGCGCACGGCCAACTCATTGGGGGCAACCTCTCCGTACTCTGCACCACTATCGGCACGCCGTGGCAACCGCCATTCCGGGGCCGGATTCTGTTTTTTGAAGACTTGAGCGAACAACCATACCGCTTCGACCGGATGCTCACCTATCTCCTTAACTGCGGCTTGCTGCAACAAGTGGCCGGCATCGGAGTTGGACTCAATGCCAATTGTGAAGATCCGACCGCTCAACGCTCAAAAGAATATCGTCAGACCTTGGAAGAGGTGTTGCAAGAACGACTGCTCCCGCTGAAAATTCCGGTCGTCACGGGCTTGCCCTTTGGTCATGTGCCGCACAACGCGACCCTGCCCGTGGGCGCGCAAGTCACACTCGATGCCGAACAAGGCGATCTGCTGGTGACTGAATTAGTTGTGAGTTGACATCCAAGTGTCTGCTTGAAAACTCCACCCACACTCGTAGCAGCCGACGTGCGGAGGCTCGAGCTGTCTTGCTCGCCGCCTTCCTGCACGAGCGACCTGTGGTTAATGGCCGCCTTGGCTGGGTCGGCGCAAACGCCACCCTGGGTGATCAAACAGGAGACCGTCTTTGCGGAGGTGGGACGCTTCGCTTCCTGACCTGCGACGCAGCACAGAAGTCGGGCTGCCAAAAAGTTTCCTCACTCAGCCATTACCAGCGTCACGGTTCTTGGTGCGAAACATCCGCCGGGATTGTCCCGCTCAAAGAGAGATCTGAAAAAGGTGCTTTCCCCGCAATCACGCCAGCCTAAACTTGCCCGGCATGAACAAAAGCGAAAAGCAATTCTTCGTAACTGTGCGGAGCGTAAAAGGCAAAATTCCATCAATAACTATGCCAATCACCTCCGGTCGTATGAGTTGTCATTTCGTCCTGCTCGTCGTTGCCTTGGCGCTGCTTGCCGCCTGCGGATGCACCTCGGTCAATTCCGCGCGGCCTGACTCCGGGAAAGCCCACGACCTCCCGGGATTGGTTGACTCCGAGTTCCTCTTCACCGAAGGGCCAACTCCATCGTGTCACGCTTCGACTATCGTTGCCACCTCGGATGGATTTGCGGCTGCCTGGTTTGGTGGCACCGAGGAAAGCGCGAACGATGTTGGGATCTGGCTGAGCCGCCGGGAAAACGGCTCGTGGAGCCGGGCCGTTCGCGTCGCCAGCGGAAAACTGGCGGACGGCTCTCCGTGCGCTTGCTGGAATCCCGTTCTATTTCAACCAAGAAACAGTCCGTTGCTGCTCTTCTATAAAGTCGGACCCGATGAACCGCTCTGGTGGGGGGAAGTGATCGCATCGAACGACGGGGGCAAATCATGGCTGGCCCCTCAGCGCTTGCCCGACGGATTGCTGGGTCCGATCAAGAACAAGCCGATTCAATTGGCGGACGGCACAATTATAAGTCCCTCCAGCATCGAAGAATTTCGCCGCATTTCGCAAACCCAACTTGCCGACTATTGGTTGTCGCATCTCGAAATTTCCAACGACAACGGAGCGACCTGGTCAAAGGTCGGCCCTCTCGCGGATCCACTGGGCGCAAATACCATTCAACCGACCATTCTCGTTCATTCATCGGGCCAGCTTCAATTGCTCCTGCGAAGCCAGGCGGGGAAGATTTTCCAATCTTGGTCGGGGGACTCCTTCCGGCAATGGACGCCGTTGACAGCGACAGAATTGCCCAATCCGGATGCCGGCATCGACGCCGTGACGCTCCGTGACGGGCGCTTCCTGTTGGTTTACAATCATAGCGATCGCAACCGTCATCAGCTTAATGTTGCGATATCAAATGACGGCAAGCAATGGAGCGCAGCCTTGGAGTTGGAGAACGAAAAGGGTGAATTCTCCTACCCGGCTGTGATTCAAACGGCTGATGGGTTGATCCACGTGACCTACACTTGGAACCGTAAGCGGATCAAATATGCAACACTCGATCCGGCGAAATTTGAACCCCACCCAATCGTGAATGGCCGCTGGCCAGGCCTCCGCACAGAGCAGCAAAAGTAAATTCAACTCAAAAGCTTGCCCAACTGATGAGCGAATCCGGCGTGCTAAGAATCGAGACAACCAAAATGATTCTCGACGAGCGCTTCAATCAGCCCGCACTGGATCCTCGCCTGCGCTGGCTGAACCCACCGCCGAATTGGGCGGTGGATTCATTGCTACCTGCGCTGGTCGTGCAACCGGCGGCCCCCACCGACTTCTGGCAGGAGACGCACTACGGCTTCCGGGCGGACAACGGCCATTTTCTGTTCACCGAAGTTGCCGGGGATTTCACCGTAACGACCAAAGTCCGTTTTCATCCCGTACATCAATACGACCAAGCCGGTCTGATGGTTCGTCTTGAACCGCACTGCTGGATCAAAGCGTCGGTCGAGTATGAACCGCACGGACCGTCCCGCCTCGGCGCGGTGGTTACAAATCACGGCTTTTCAGATTGGTCGGTGCAGGATTTTCCGCGCGCAGCCCGGGAAATTTGCCTTCGGATTCGCAAAGAGGCGCTGGATTTCACCATCGAGTTTGCATCAAGCGATCAGGCTGACTGGAAATTAATGCGGATCGCTCATCTGCACATCGAACATGCCACGCCGCTGTTCTGCGGTCTCTACGCGTGCAGTCCCAAAGGCGACGGCTTTCGCGCTGAATTTGAGTTTTTGGAGATTGCCCGCAATTCGGACTAAACAAAATCAACGACCCATGACGCAAGACCATCACACAAAGAAACCAAAAGTCATCGGCATCATCCCCGCCCGTTACGGCTCGACGCGATTGCCCGGCAAGGCGCTACGGTTGATTGCCGGCAAACCGATGATTCAACGTGTCCTCGAACGCTGCTTGACGGCGCGCTCCCTAGACTCGGTGTGGGTCGCGACGGACGATGAACGCATTGCCCGGGCCGTGGAAGACATCGGCGGTCGGGTGATCATGACCTCGCCGCACCATCCCAGCGGCACGGACCGGCTCGCCGAAGCGGTGGCGAAGATCGAAGCGGACATCGTGGTGAACCTCCAAGGGGATCAACCGTTTCTGGACGCGGAGATGATTGCGGAGGCGGTGCAACCGTTGCTGGACGACCCCGCCCTACCGATGGCGACGCTCATGCACCCCGTCGCCCGCCCGGAGGATTATGCCAACCTCGCCGTCGTGAAGGTGGTGGTGGACCGCGCTGGCAACGCGCTCTATTTTTCGCGCTCGCTCATCCCGTATCCACGCCAGGACGTACCTCACCACGTGTTTGAACATGTGGGGCTGTACGTTTATCGCCGCGACTTCCTACTTACCCTGGCCAGCCTTTCCCCCACCCCGCTGGAGCAGATCGAATCGCTCGAACAACTCCGCGTGCTCGAACACGGCTACAAACTTCGCGTCATCGAGACCTGCGCCCGGGATCACGAGTTCACTGGATTCAGCGTGGACACGGCGGAGGATGTGGAACGCGCGGAACAGATGCTCCGCGAACGTGGACTGACCTGAGGACGGCAACGAGCTTTACGCGAAGGCGTAAAGCTGCTGCTAAAAGTACTGCTAGGCAAAACCACCCTCTGCCACGGCTTGACGATGTGCCAGAACCCCGAACTGCACTCTTGAAGCATTGTCGAATTCATCGTGGCGATATTTGGGAAGACTCAGCCGGCAAACATTGAATCGGTTGTCTTGATACAAGCGTTCGTGAGGATGTTTAAAAGTTAGCATTCGTCTCGTCACGAGCGCGGGTTTGATTTCCGCCAAGGTGGGGAAGATGGATACGGCGAATGATCTGGCGTTGCTCAAGGGAGAAGGAAGATTTTCTCCGTTGCCGGTGGCAGCGAGTCGCGGGGTGAAGTTGGGCGGCACGGTGGCCACGGTGGGATTTTCCAACATCGGGTTACAAGGGTTCGCGCCCAAGCTGGCCAAGGGGGAGATCGCGTCGCTGTCCGGCGCGGCGAATGACGCGCGGTATTTCCAGATCAGCGTGCCGGTGCAGCCGGGCAATTCGGGCGGGGCGTTGGTGGATGAGCGCGGGAACGTGGTGGGCGTGGTGTCGGCCAAATTAAGCGCCAAGGCGGCGCTGGCCGCGAGTGGCTCGTTGCCGGAGAATGTGAATTACGCGGTGAAGAGCAGTTATCTTTTGAGCTTTCTGGAGTCCGTGCCGGACGTGTCGCCAAACTCAAACAGCCTTCAGTCAAGGACAAGAAGTTCGAGGACGTGGTCAGAGATGCCGAACAAGCGGCCGTGCTCGTGCTCGTGTACTGAACCGGTAGCAGCCGACGTGAGGAGGCTCATTTCAAACGCAGGCAGTCAGAGCCTCGTGACCTCGGCTGCTACGATTTTGAAAGCCGAGGTGAAGTCGGTGGCGTGAGTGGCGGTGTTGGTATTGGTTTACTGATGCTCAGTCCGAAATCGACTGGAAAAAAACAGAATGATTGAGGGCAGAATGATGTTCCCAAGTTCCCGGCCGAAATTATTCTGTCGTCAATCATTCTGTAAATTATTTCGTGCCGGCGGAGGGCGGGCGAATTATCGAAACGCGCTTAAAAGAAATGGTCCGCCCGGTTGGCGCGAAAGCAAATTCTCGCCAACCCACCGTCCGCTTGTTAGTTTCCGGCACAGATGACTTCGGCGGGTAAAAAGTTTCTCTCAGACTGGCTCGGCGGCCTGGGACGTTTTGGCCTGCTGGTCCAGGAGTCGCTCGCGTCGCTGTTCACCTTCAAAATCGCCGGGCGCGACCTGTTGCATCAGATGCATTTCATCGGCGTCAAGTCGCAGTCCGTGGTGCTCATCACCGGCGCATTCACGGGCATGGTGCTGGCGGCGCAGACGTATTTTCAGTTTCACAAAATCAACATGGACACCGCCACCCTCGCGTTGGTGGGCGTTTCGATGTGCAGCGAACTGGGCCCGGTGCTGACGGGTTTGATGGTGGCGGGCCGCGTCGGCGCCGCCATCGCCGCCGAGCTCGGCACGATGCGCGTGACGGAACAGATTGACGCGCTGCGCACGCTGGCCACGCATCCCGTGGATTATCTGGTGGTGCCGCGGCTGCTAGGGGCGGTGCTCGTGATGCCGGCCTTGACGGCGGAGGCCATTGCCATCGGCATCGGCGCGGGTTATGTCGTGGGGGTTTTCCTGCTGGGCATTGACCCGGCGTACTCGTGGTACAACATGTTGCGCTACACGAGCGCGGCGGACCTCGCCATCGGCATCATCAAGGGCGTGGTGTTCGGAGGCATCGTCGCAATCATCGGCTGCTACAAAGGGATTCATTGTGACGAAGGCGCGGAAGGCGTCGGGCACGCGGCCACGGAGGCGGTCGTGTTCGCCTCCATCACCATCTTGATCTCCAACTTTTTCCTGACGCTGATGTTGGGAAAGCTGTTGCACGGCACATGATCGAAGTGCGCGATCTCAAAAGGAGCTTCGGCCCCCAACCGATTCTCGACGGCGTGAGTTTCGGCATCGAAAAGGGCGAGGCGCTGGTCATCATCGGGCGAAGTGGCGGTGGCAAAAGTGTTTTACTGAAACACATCATCGGCCTCCTCCAGCCCGACGCCGGGCAGGTGGTGATTGACGGGGAGGACATCACGCGGATGAACGAACGCGAGTTGATCCGGGTGCGCCGCAAGTTCGGCATGGTGTTCCAAGGCGCAGCCTTGTTTGATTCGATGAACGTGGCGGAGAACGTCGCCTTTGCGTTCCGGCGTCAGAAACAATTCACAGAGAAGGAAATTGCGCTTAAAGTCGCGGAAGCACTAGACATGGTCGAGTTGCCGAACGTCGAGCACAAACGGCCGGCGGAACTATCCGGGGGCATGCGCAAACGCGTCGGGTTGGCGCGCGCCATCATTTACCACCCGGAGATTGTCCTCTACGACGAACCGACCACCGGGCTGGACCCGATCGTGTCCGACAGTATTGATAAGCTTATCCGGCGCGTGACGGAGCGATTAAAAGTCACGACCGTCGTCGTCACGCATGACATGCGGACCGCCCGGCGTGTCGGGGATCGCATTGCGATGTTGCACAACAAAAGGATTTACGTGACGGGTCCGCCAGAGGATATATTTGCGTCAGTGGATCCGGTGGTGCGGCAATTCATTGACGGCGTCGCGGATCCGTAGAGCATCTGAATCTGATATGAGCCAGTCGCGAATTGAAATCAAAGTGGGCCTGTTCGTCCTCGCCGGCCTGCTCCTGCTGGCGACGCTGGCCGTCCTGTTCAGCTCGGGCACGGCGTTTTATCGGAACAGCTACGAACTGCGACTCAAGTCCGGCGACGTCGGGGGCATCAAGACCGGGGCGAGTGTATTGATGCGGGGCGTGCAAGTCGGCAATGTCGCAGGGACGAAGCTCGACCCCGATGGCCGGGGCGTTACCATGATACTCAAGATTGATAACCAGCATCTGTTGTTCAACAACGCGCGATTTGAGATCGAGCGGTCGGGGTTTCTCGGCGATCGGTTTATCGCGATCTATCCGGGGGACGACACCGGTCAACGGCTGGCCGACGGTGATGAAGTTCAAGCCCGGACGCCCTTCAATATGCAGGAAGCCGTGGCCACCGCGACCACCACCATTACCAAAATCAGCCAGGCCACGACCAACCTTGATGCCGCGGTGAGCGACGTGCGCCGCCTGGTATTGACGGAGGCGACGCTGGGCAAGTTCGGCGCATCCTTGGATCGTTTCGCCGCCATGACGGCCGAAGCCCAGGCGGCGGTGAGCAGCTTGAATGCACTGGTTTCCACCAACGCGCAGCCCGTCACGACCGCCGTGAGTAATTTGAACTCGTTTACCGGTCAATTGCCGCCCCTCGCCACTTACGTCAATCTACTGGTACAGAGCAATGGCGTGGCACTTTCCACCGCTATCAAGAATCTGGAACACAGCTCCGCCACTTTGACCAATCTGATGACGGACCTGCAGAATGGTCAGGGCGTGGCCGGCCGGTTGTTGCGCGACGAAGAGATGGCGACGAATGTTTCCGCCATCGCGCGCAATCTTTCGGTCACGACGAGCAACCTCGCAGTAACCACCAGCAACCTGAATCGCGGGGGCCTGTGGGGCATCTTATGGAGCAAAAAACCGCCCCATACCGACGCGACACCGCAGCCCGCCGAGTCACCGCGGGGTGCCCAGCAATAAATTTATGGCCCTTTGGATCATTCGCATTTTTTTTCTGAGTCTCTGCACGATGGGCGGGTATGCCATCAGCCAGGTGCGACCGGATTTTGTCGCCCAGACCCATGGCGGTTTGGTCGGTTTGCTTATCGGTTTTGGCTTTGGCGGGTTGTTGATCGCGGTGGACGAAATGGTCAAGGGCTTTTCATTGCGAGCGTTCTCGGCCACCACGTTTGGACTCTTGCTCGGCGCGCTGGTCGCGACGTTGATTGATCGCTCCGGACTGTTTGACGGCGTGGACGACGCCACGCGGCAACTGGTGCGGCTCGGCCTGTTCCTCGGGTTCAGCTACATCGGCATGGTCCTGGCCATGCGCAGCAACAAGGAGGATTTCTCGCTCATCATCCCCTACGTTCGTTTTGCGGCCAGCAACAAACCCGACAACCTGCTCCTGCTCGACACCAGTGCGATCATTGACGGGCGCATTGCCGATCTGCTTGAAGGCAACTTCGTTGACGGCGTCATCGTGGTGCCGCGTTTTGTGTTGAAGGAACTTCAGCAAGTCGCGGATTCGCATGACCCAATCAAGCGCGCGCGCGGCCGGCGCGGACTGGAAATGCTCAACCGCGTCCAGCAAAACCAGCGCAACGAAGTAAAGATCCACGACGGCGATTTCCCGGAAGAAACCGAAGTGGACGCCAAGCTCGTCCGCCTCGCGCGGAACCTCGGCGCCAAGCTTTACACCAACGACCATAATCTGGGTAAAATCGCGGCTCTCCAAAATGTCCAATACGTGAATCTACACGAACTGTCTAAGGCGCTGAAACCCGTCCTGCTCCCCGGCGAAGCGCTCGAAATCAAAATCGTGCGCGAGGGCAAAGACAAGGGCCAGGGCATCGGCTATCTGCCGGACGGTACCATGGTCGTCGTCAACCACGGTCAACCCCAAATGGGCCAAACGGTACACGTGCAAGTCCAGAGCCTGTTGCAAACTGGGGCCGGCGTCATCGTGTTTGCGGACTTACGCCCCCCCGCCGGTATTTCCTCCGGACCCGTATGAAACTTATTACCATCAGCAAAGAATTCCAAATTGCGGACGCCGACCTCAAACGCGCCCAGCTTGATGCGGCGGGGTTTCATGCCTTCGTCAACCACGTGTCCGTCGCGTGCTACACCGGCACCGCCATTGCCACCGGCGGGATTCTGCTCCAGGTGCCCGAAAGCGAAGCTGCCGACGCGAAAGAGTTTCTCGAAACGCCCGCCCCGCCCGCCGAATGAGTCCCGCAAAATTGAAACAGTTGTACCGGCTCAAAACAATTCTGCCTGCCGGCGAAATTGTGCTCGCACCATCGGTTCTCAAGCAATACGCCGGGGACAAATGGTTCGCCACGCATCAACCCGATGCGGTCGCCCGGCCCCGCTCCACCAAGTCAGTCGCGAAAATTTTACACTTTGCCAACCAGCACGCCATCCCGGTGACGGCGCGGGGCGCCGGCTACGGCTACGTTGGCGGTTGTGTGCCGTTACGTGGCGGCCTGGTACTTTCGCTCGAGCGCATGAATCGGATCGTGGAAATTAACACCGGTGATTTTGTCGTCGTGACTCAACCCGGTGTCATTACCGCGACGTTGCAGAACGCCGTCGAAGCTCAGGGATTATTTTACCCACCGGACCCGGCCAGCCGGGGCGAAAGTTTCATTGGTGGCAACATCGCCACCAATGCCGGCGGGCCACGCTGTCTGAAATACGGTGTCACCCGCGATTACGTCCTCGGCCTCGAAGTGGTGCTGGCAGACGGAACGATCGTCCGCCTCGGCAGCCGCACTCATAAAAACAAAACCGGCTTTGATCTACACCGGCTCTTTGTTGGCTCGGAGGGACTGCTTGGAGTGGTGACCGAAGCCACGCTCAAGCTGCTGCCCCTGCCCCCTTACCGGGCCAACCTGGCCATCGGGTTTTCCACCATGCGCGCCGCGATCCGTTCACTGCACGCCATTCTCGCCGCCGGATTTTTGCCCGCCGCGCTGGAACTGGCCGATGCCTTCACGCTGGCCGCCGCTTACCAACGAACCCACAGCGAACGCCTGCGGGGTTGTCGCGCCCACTTGATTGTTGAAGTGGATGGGCAGCGCAATTCGGTCAGCGGTGAAATTCGCACCTTGCAACGAATTGTCCGTGGGCAAAAGCCGTTGTTTATCGAAACCGGTCTGGGCAACCAGCAATGCGAAGCCGTTTGGAAAATCCGCCGCGAGTTTTCGTATGCCCTGCGCGACACGGGGCTCACCAAACTCAATCAAGACATCGTCGTACCGCGCAGCCGGCTCGCGGACTTGTTTGCGTTCGCCGCGCGCTTGCAAAAAAAACATCAATTGCAACTGGCCTGCTTTGGCCACGCTGGCGACGGCAACATCCACACCAATGTGATGGTGGACTTGACCGAACCGGGCGCAAAACGACGTGCGGAAGCCGCCCTCGATGAGTTATTCTGCCAGCTACTGGCGTGGGGCGGCGCTATCACTGGCGAACATGGCATTGGCATCGCCAAGCAACGCTGGTGGCCGCTGGCCGTTTCGAAAACGGCCCAGGACCTTCATCGCACCGTGAAACGTGCGCTTGATCCCAAGGGAATTTTGAATCCCGGCAAGTTTGTCTAGCGCATTAACTATGTGCCGACGCGATAGCGGCGCAGGGTTGGTTCGACTTCCTGCGCCCAGGCATCTATGCCGCCACGCAAGCAGCGAACGTTTTGCAAGCCGTGGCCGAGATAATACGCGGCGGCATCCAGCCCGTTCCGGCCCTGATGATCCACGATGACGAGCGGCCGCGTATTCGAACCGTCCGCCATGATCTGCCGCATAACCTCCTGCGAGAGCAGTTGCGAACCGGCGATTTGCACCGCCTCGAACTCCTCGCGCGAACGGATGTCCACCAACCGCACGGCCGGCTCCTGCTGCCGCCAGGCGGCGAGTTCTTTCGGCTCAATGAAAATTTTCGCGTCCTGCTCGTGGCTGGATTGGATGTGCGCCAGCACTTCGGCTACGCCGAGTCCACCGTTGCGTTCGCAAACCTGCGCCAGCGTTTCCGTCGGCTGAAAACCGCAACTACTGCATCCGCCAATGTGATAACGGCGGAACAGCGCCCGTTGCGCGCCGGGAAATGTTTCCAGTACGGCGCTCATTGGTGATTGGGATTGAATGGTCTCCGAATGAGTCATAGCGGTTCAGATTCGCACGGACGAATTGTCATCCGACGACGTGTGGGGCAGCAAGCGCAAAGGTAAATGGGCGGCATTCCAAAACGCAGCGCTGAGGACCTAACCCGGACATTTCACATCGCGCACGAAACGCCAACCGACGGTAACTGCCAACTTGTGGCGACGGATTCCTTCCGATGCGGGCCCATCCACCGCCTGACGGCGGCGGCTACGAAGTTTGTGAAAAAACATGGCTAAAACCTCACTCCCAATCCCACGATGAGACGGATGTCATTTTGATTTGGTATGGTACCATCACTTTCCGGCTTGGGATTCTGGGTGCGATCCCAAATGAATGAGACATCCAGCTCGAACCGCTTGGTCAGATCAATGGACAGGGTACTCACCCAATGATGGAAGGTTTCCCCAAGTTCACGGCGGGTGTATTGGCTCCGGTATTCCAGCAACAGATCAATCCGGCGTGTGATTTCCCAATCGAACCGGCTGCTGAAAACTAACGCTGCCGCCCCCTGGCTATCGGCTTCTCCGTCCGGGACAGAATCGAACCAAGTGTATTGGTAGGCCGGGCCGGCGGTGATATTCCACTCCAGAGCTGGCCGGTCAACCAAGTCGTAGCCCAGACCGATATTGCCGGTGACCCGCCGCTCAATGTTTTGGAATGGGTCGCTGAAATACTCGACGTACGGCACGACCAGATACAACCGCCGCGACAACCAATAGTCGAATTCCGCGCTCGCCCGCTCATTGCTGGCGCTTTGCACATCATTAACGCTGCTGAGATTGCCCAGGTAATTTAATCCGAAACGAGTGTCCGGCGTCCGGCGTTGCAAGTTGACCGAGGCGTTGTAATCCACCGTCTTGGTATTGCCGGAACTCAGGGATAACCCGGCGGTAACTTTGCCCGCCCAATGGTTTCTTTCCTTGGCCCCGCCCGGCGTTATGCTTTGCAATTCATTACGGGGAAAGGTAAGCGGCTCCGCCCCCCCGACCGTAACTTGCTCCGGCGTGATAGATATGGGTCCGGTGGCCATCTTCCGCTCGCCGTACAACAAATCGTTGATATGCGGGGAACGCACCTGGCGAATATTTTTCCAGTCGAAGGTCTGCAGCTCCATCTCCTCGCTATCGAATTCGAACTTCCGTTCCTGCATTGCCTTGATCTTGCCCTTTAACCACTCGCCCGACTTGAGTTGAATCCAGTCGAAGCCATCGTCCGGCGGCACCCAACTCAAGTCGGGGAGAACGGAATTGGTGCGGCCCGGTAGCCAGCGGCTAGGGCTGCCCCCTTGGTTCGTAATGTTGACGTAATTGGTGACCGTGATCTGCACCACATTGGTCACGAAAACCAGTGTGGTTGTCACCGGCAGAGTCGTTGGCGAGCTGGGCGTGGCCGCAGGTTCGGCGCCCCAACCCTGCGTGATTAAAGTAAACAGCGTCACTGCAAGGAGCGTCGTTCGGCGCAACGATGGATCGGGCAAAATTCGCCGGGCCTGGCGGGTGCAACCCGCACCCGGTTCGCGCCGGGAGTTCGGCTTTGGTTCCATCTCTAATCCCATGACAATAAGTTCTGCAAAATAGCGAAGATTGTTCAGCGCCGAGACGCGCGCACATTCGCAAGGTTTCGCCGGGCGTTAAAGCCTTTTCTTATTCTGAGCTTCCTACGGTTTTGGCGCCGTTCGGATGGATGATTTTCCCAATCGAGTTTGCGAACTTCAAGTAAGAGGTTCCCGCTAAAGGAAGCACGAAGGTTTTTTGCCGCGCTTTGAACCCGTCCATCCCGCGCGCCGGCCTTCGGAGTCAGGCCAATGCTGCCCGGCAATAACTGATGGCGCGGGCAATTTCGGCCATGCGATTGGAGCCATCGGGAATCTTGTATTCGAACTCGATCGTGCCTTGGATGTTCCACTGGTGATCCCGGATCAGACGCAGCACTTCCGCAATCGGCGTGTCGCCCTCGCCGAACGGCGTGTTGGGGCCGTCATGCAACTTGCGATCCTTGAGATGTACATGCGTGATGCGGTCGTGATATTGTTGGATGAACGCGACCGGTGAAATATTGTTGCCCGCAACGAAATGCCCAAGGTCCACGTTCGCGCCGTTATATTTTGCAAAGGAAAAGGCACGCTCCCAATGCGCGGGCGTCGTCGTGGCGTGACCGTGATAGCCCACCATTAACTGGTGTTGGTCGGCGAACTGACCGATGCGTTTGAGTTCTTCGTCCTGGTGGGAAATTTCAGTGGAGATGGCCCGGCCCCCCAGTGCCTTGGCCAGCGCGAAGATATAATCCAGCTCGGCGTTCGCCATCTTGAAAATCCCATCCACCTTGACGATCTCGATTAAAACTCCCGCCGTTTCATACTGCTTCCGGAACTCCTTCACCCGGTCCAGCGCGACTGCTTTGCGCCATTGCCGCAGTTGCTCGGCGTTGGTTGCGGCACTGTCCGCCGCCTCGGATTTCTTTGGATTGATGAGGTCGGCAGGCGCTCCGAGAAAAACCTCCACGGGCTGGGTTCTTAATTCCACCGCGCTCAGATTGAGTTGAACGCAGTGCTTGAGGATGTCGTCGCCGCTCATGAGCGGATCGGCGAAACTGTAGGGCACGTTGAGGCCCAATTGGACGCCGGCCACCTTTGAATTGGGTTTCCTCGCCGGCTTGGTTGGGGGTTCTGCGGCGCTTAGCCGGTTCAAAACTGATAAACCACTGACGGCAGGCAGGGCGGTCAATGACAACTTTGCGAATGCCCGACGTGAATAGGTCAACATAATCGTGGATGGTAATTTGCCCTAAACGTACCACGCTGAACTGGAAACCGGTTTTTTGCCAAGGTTCATGATGGGCAAGTCTAGGCTGTCGTGGGCGGGAGGAAAGCGCATTTTTACCTGCTTCCAGCATGGGTGCATCGGGTTGCTCCAAAGGAATGACTAAACCTCTACGACCCTCGGTTGATGCAACGGAAAAAAGCCGGCAGGGATGTCCCCTGCCGGCCGTTCTTTCTTAAATGCTTTCTTTTTAGCGGTACCGGTGGCTTTCAGAGTTCACCTGATGCTCACACTCCCGAAGGAGTAAATTGAAAGGCATCCTTTGCAACATCTCGCCCCACCCGGCTCGGGACTGGAGGTTTTCCATTTTTCCAGCCCGTAAGCAACGAGGACGCTTCCGACAGTTTTTTCTCCATGTCCTGCACATGACGAACACCTTCGATTGCAGAGTGTCGGGCTTCGTCACGTTCCTGTTCGGTGCGAGCCAACAGTGTTTGCAGCGGTTCCACGTTCCGGCGCAATAGCTCCAACTCTTTCTCCCGCTCCTGCGTGGCCAGTTGGTTGGCCTCCGCTTGCGCGGAAAACTGGGCAATCAATTCCTGCTCCCGCTGCCGGGCCTTAGCTTGGGCCGCTTCCTCTTTCTGCTGCATTTCCTGTCGCAGATGGACTTCCAAATCACGGAGCGCACGTTGACCGGCATCGGTTGTCTCCACCTCGCGGCGCCGACGAAAATGCTCGGTCTGGCCCATGAACTCGGCTTGGCGGGCATCAAACTCCGATTGTAGCTGCTGCTCGCGCTGGCGGGTTTTGATTTCGATAGCCTCTTCCTTTTGCCGCGCCTCCTGAGTCAAACGGACCTCGGCGGCCCGGACGCGCGCGTCGGTCTGACGTGCCCATTCCTCCTCGCGGACGCGCAAATCTAAAGCCCACTGCTTTTGCAATTCGGTTTCCCGGACACCGGCCCGGGTATTTTGTTCCTGTTCGCGCTGCTTAAGCTTGGCCTGGAATTCCAGTTCCTTCTGCTGCAATTCCTGCTTCAAGCGGGTGTCCGTTTCGCGCGATTGGGCCTCGAGCTGGCGTTCCAATTCCGACTCCCGGCGGCGTAATTCCTGGGTCGCCTGCACCTGCAATTGTTGCTCCCGCTGTTTGAGCCGGGTTTGGACGGCCTCTTCCCGCTGCTGTACCTCTTGTTTCCAACGGGCGTCCACCTCCTGAACCCGGGCCTCCAACTGGCGCTCCAGCTCCTCCTCGCGGTGGCGGGCTTCCTCGTCCACTCGGGATTTTTCTTTCGCCAGGCGGGTTTCAAATGCTAGGGACAATTCCTCCTCCCGTTGTTTCAGTTGGTGTTCCAGTTCCTCATCCCGTTGCCGCAGGGTCTTGACAAACTCAAATTGCTGCCGCTCAAAACGGTGCTTCTCCTGACGCGCGGCTTTTTCCGTTTCCCGAGTGGCGTCATCCTTGGCTTGGGTCAACTTGAGCGAAAGGGATTCCGTTTGCTGTTGCAACTGCGAAACCGCCGCATCGCGGGCACTCAAGGCTTCCTTCAAATCATACGCCAGCTTGATTGATTTTTCTTCGGCCGCCAATTCGGCATTGGTCGCCTGGCGGCGGGCCTGAATAACCTGAGCTTTGCAATCTTCCGACACTTCCAGCAATTTCTTGCGATGTTCCTGGACCATGGCGGCACGTTCCGTCTCGCTGGCGGTGTGCTGGGCGTCCAGTTCCTGCCGCAACTGGGTCAGGCGATCCGACCAGTTGTTCTGGCGCAACTGAACCTGGCGTTCGATCTCCGATTTCTGCAAGTCCTGCAAAGCGTCTTTATCCGCCACCGCCCGATTGAGCGAATCCGCCAGGCCGGCAAACTTGGCGACCCACTCGTTCTCCTTGTTCTTCAATTGCTCCTCATGCTCGGCTGCGGTCGCCTCGATGGCGGCTTGCGTGGCCCGCACTTCGGCTTCTTTCTCAATCAAGACTTGTTCCGCGTTGGCCTTCGCGGTCGCCAGCTCTCTATCCCGCGTAGCCACCTGGGCGGATACTTCGCGCGCCATGCGTTCGGCGCGCATAATTTTTTGGCGGCCGGCGCGGGTATAGAGCCAGTGCAGGCGGCGACCGAAGAAGCCAAGGCGATGACGGGGACGCTGCTCCTCGCGGTGAAAAAGGGTCGAGAAACCGACCTCAACCATCAAAGTCGGCAGGAAGGCGATGATGAAAGCCAGCACCGGATAAACCCAGATACGCACCATGCTGATTTGGTCGGTAAGGATGTCACCGCGCTCCTTGGCGGTTGCTTTAATGGACATGGGGCGTTCACCCTTCAACAAGCCGCGTACGATTTCCACCGTGGTGGCGATACGGTGCACCTGGGTGGTTCGGATGGCGGCCTCGCGCGCCTCGTAATATCCCTCAGCCTTCTTGCGCGCGGCATCCATTTCTGCCCGGATGCCATCAACCTTCTGCACCGCCACCCCCAACGCCTGATCAAGCTCCCTTTCCTCCGCAGCCAACTGGGTATTCAACGCCACTTGAGCCGCCACCAATTCGGTCCGTTTGTGGTCGGCTTCCTCGCGCTTGGAACTGGACCGACGATCAAATTCCTCGCGCATCCGCCGCGCGTCCGCCGCCACTTGGGCAACGCTGTCGCGCCGCTTATTATTGACCTCGATCAATTCCGCTTCCTTGGCTTTGATCTGCGTGTCCAGGTCGGCGACCAAAGTGGGTTTAAGAATCGTGTTGGCCTCGCGTTCCGGCGGCACGCCGGGATTAACCGGCTCGCGCATCAACTGGCGCTTGAGAATGTTGGCGTTGTCATACTCCGTTTTGTCTTTTTCGTAGGCCGTTTTCTTGTTCGTGTAGGCGGAGAGCTTCGTTTTATACGCATTCTCGATGCGCGCCTCCTCGGCGTTCCATTTGCTGGCCCGGGCCTGCTCGGTTTCGCGACTGGCCCGCAACTCGGCAATGGCTTTTGAAATCTGGGCGGCATCAACGTCAACCTGCCGGGTGATGGCACTCTGGCGCGCTTCCACGGTGGACAACTCCTTTGTCTGATAGTCCGTCAGGGAAACCGCGTCTTTGCGCGACTCGTCATTACGCTTCAGTTCTTCTTCCAGATCGGCCTTGGCTTTGGCCTTCTTCGCGGCAAACTCCGCCAGCTTTCGCTCGCGCTCCTGTTTCTTTCCATCAATCGCTGCCAAGTCACCATTAAGCTGAGCAATTTTTGTTTCTTCCGCAGACGCCTTCTCGAGCATCTGGCTGGCGGGCGTCATGGCCGTGCCCATTTCATAGACCCCCATGTCCTTGACCAATTGAAACGTCAGCACGCAAATCAAGGGCAACCCCGCAAACAACATGAACCCTTTTAGCCAACCGGTACGAGAGGCCGTCCAAATCGCCAGAGGCAACTTGAGTAACTCCACCGCCAGAATGGTCGCCCCAATCGGCCCGATGCCAAAAAACGTGACCCCCATGCCTTGGGGCAAGCAGACCATCTGCTGGTATTTCCAGCCGGTCGCCAAAATAACGAATTCCACCACGGTCGCCATCACGAGCAACGGCAGCGTTAAGTACGAAATGCGTTTGCTTTTCAGCAGTTGCCATGGGGAAAATCCCATGCCTGGCGGGGTCGCGGAATGGGGGGAACCTTGCGAATTCGTTGAGCTGGCATTATTCATAATTCAATCTTGTAAATCCGGCTGTTACCCGCGCGCCGGTTGGGGGACAATCGTCGTCCATCACGAACCTCGTGGGGTGGGGCTTTTAATTTGGTGCTCCGTACAGCCTCGGGGCAACCCTTGCAGCATGCGTGCCAGTGGTGCTGACACTAAACTAAACTTACATTGTGAACTTGATTCCCAGAAGGTTGATGGTGAGGAAGTGAGTAAAACCTCGGTGGACGACGTAAAGTTTTCCCGCACCCTGCCCCGTCGGGCGGGAGGTCTGGCCAAATCCCGGACGGCAAGGTCGGGGCAGTGCTGTCAAAAATCCAGACGTGTCAATCGAGTTCGATTACGGCGCGGCAAGTTTCCCAGTCCGTGATTCCGATCCAGAGCGGCGGTGATTACGCCGCACTTTTTCCTCTGTCACACCAACTTTGCCAACTCGCGCCGCACCAATTCCACCAGCGGCTTGATCGTCGCCGCGTCGAACTGAAATGTACAACCGGCAGCAACAAACAATTCTGGCAATGGCCTTGAGCCGCCAAGCGCCAGTGCGGTCTTGTAGTTGGCCAGCGCCTTCACCTTGTCGCGCTTCGAGTTCGCCCACACCTGCAACGCCCCCAACTGCGCAATCCCATATTCGATGTAGTAGAACGGATGGATGAAAATGTGCAACTGCCGATGCCAGAGATGGGATCGCGCCTCCTCGTGCCCGGTCCAGTCCGCGTCGCCGGAAAAGCGATCCATCAGGGTATCCCATGCGCCGGCGCGCTCGGTGCGATTGTGGCCCGGATGCGTATATATCCAGTGCTGAAAGGCATCCACCGTCGCGATCCAACCGAGAATCTTGATAATGTCCTCCAGATGCGTGCGCCGGGCGCGGTTTGCCTCGGTGGTGGGATAAAAGTTTTCCAGAAATTCCGCGCCGATCAGTTCCATGCTCATCGAAGCGACCTCGCAAAACTCAATCGGCGGATTGTTGCGGTAGGGCAACAAATCCTCCGCCCGGGCGGCAAGCGCATGAAACGCATGACCCGCCTCGTGCAAGATCGTTTCCACGTCTCGTTGCTGGCCCACGGCGTTCATGAAAATGAACGGCAGCCGTGATTCCGCGAGCGTGGATTGATAGCCGCCCGGGGCTTTGCCCTTCCGATTGTCGAGGTCGAGGAGATGCAAGTCCTGCATCTGGCGAAAGCCCGCCGCGAGTTCACCGTCCATCTGATCGAAGATTTTCTGCGTGCGCGCAACCATCTGGCCGACCTGTTCAAACGGCTTGAGCGGTGGCCGATTCAGTGGGTCAACGGACAGGTCCCATGGACGCAATTGGTCGAGCCCGAGTTGCTGCCGCCGCTGCGCCTGCAATTCGCGCACGGCGGGCATCACCTCGCTTGCCACCGCTTCATGGAACTTGGTGCAATCCGCCGGCGTATAATCGAACCGGCCCATGCGCCGGAAGGCGTAGTCGCGATAGTTGTCAAAGCCCGCATTCCGGGCGATGCGCTCGCGGAGTTTCAGGAGCGCCTCAAATTGATCGTCGAACTTTTCGCATTCCTGCAAGCGCCGCTGCGCCACCAGTTCCCACGCTTCCTGCCGCAGCGCGCGATCTGGCTCTTCGAGCAGCTTGCCCATCTGAGCCAGGGTTTTCTCCTCACCCCGAAATTGGACCGTGAGCGAGCCACTGAGTTTCTGATATTGCTGGGTAAGCTTGGCCTCCTCCGTTTCCAGCGCGACGTTCTCTTCGCGGAACAATTCAATGTGGTTCTGCGTGTCGCGCAGAAAAACTTCATAGCGCGGCAACGGCAGCTTCGTCCGCAGGGGATGAACCATGAGCCGCTGCTCAAGTTGAAACTGACGCGGCTTGGTCTGCGGCTCGATGTTCTCGACGAATTGCAGGTAAGCCTGCTCGGCGTCGGCATTATCCGTGTGGCACGTCATCGCGATATAACGCCGGCTCGCCTCTTCCTCCAGCGCGGCGGTGAGCTGGCTCCAATCCACGAGCCATGATTCCAACTCTCCGACGGTGACGCACTGGCCGGCGCGGGTCTCAAGCTGATCAAACAACGGCGCGAGTTGAATCCAATCGCCCAGATCAATGATGTTGGGCACGAAGCGGCGCGGTTTGTAGGTGGGCAAAGAGGCAAAGGGC
>JANYBF010000399.1 GCA_025360895.1 Verrucomicrobiota bacterium | reverse complement strand
TCTGGACACGGGAAAGTTGGCGACCCCGGCTTCCGAAATTACCAGTGGCCTCGCCGCTCAACCAGGTGAAGATGAAAACCGATTGTGGCAGGCGCTGGATATTCGCGAAGATTCGGAACGCTTCCGATACGTCACCTGGCTGCGGGAAAGCGGTGCGGACCTGATGTTTGCGGGTGATGGAAAGATCATCGGGTTCGATGGTATCTTCGCCAAGGCCCACGGCGACAGCTCCGCAAATTGGAATGACTGGGATGGCTTGAGTGCGGAACGGGTGGTGGAAGCGATTGATGTGGTGGATTGGAACCGGCGCGTAACCAAGGCCAACAACTCCGGCCAGCCGATGCCTCCCGGACCGACCTCTGGCGGAATCGTGAACTCAGCGGTGCAACTTGAATCCCAAAACGGTGGCGGCCCGCGGGTAAATCTCCTGACCCGCGAGCAATCGGAACTTTGGTTCTTCCAGACCCGCGAAGGCGCCAAGGGCGTACTCCAGATCATGGAATTCACCGACGACCCCAACGCCGTGAGGATCCGCTACAAACTGGTGGTATCTCGCCCGGTGGAATCCATTTCCCGGGAAGACCTGGCCAGCCGGCTTGAAGCCGCGACCAGCATTGGTGGCCGCTTTGAGAAAGACGCCGCCTTGAGCAAACTGGCAAGGGATGCCGCGAAATCAGGGGAGCCAGACCTCGTCAGCGAAATCTTGAGCCAAATCGGTGGCAGTTTTGAGCGAGATCAGGCCGCCCTTGAATCCGTCCGCTTACTGGCGCAACGCGGCTTGAGAAAATCGGCGATCGAGATCGCAAAATCCATTACTGTCAACTCGACCCGCGACATGGCTTTGTCGGAACTGGCTCGCTGAGCCGCTGACGGGAAAACACCTTTTTGAGTTCAGAGCATTTACCGGAGACGACGGCCGCGCGGGGCGACATTTTTGCCACGACGCATTGGACGGTCGTGCTCGCCGCCGGCCGCAGCAGTTCGCGGCAAGCGGACGTAGCCTTGGAGGAATTGTGTCGCACTTATTGGTATCCGCTGTATGCCTATGTTCGCCGGCAAGGCCATTCGCCCCCGGATGCCGAGGACCTCACGCAGGCTTTCTTCACCCGCCTGCTTGAAAAGAGCTACCTCGAAGGCATCCGCAGCGATAAGGGCAAATTTCGCGCGTTTTTACTCGTCGCCCTGAAGCGATTTCTCGCGAATGAATGGGATCGCGCCAACCGACAAAAACGCGGAGGTGGAATCCAGCCCCTGTCCCTCGACTGGCAGGCGGCCGACCAGCGCTATCAAATTGATCCCGCCGACAATCTCAGTCCGGACAAACTTTATGACCGGGTTTGGGCCGTGGCCGTGCTTGAACGCGTCATCACCCGCCTGCGGGATGAAAGCAGCGCGGAAGGCAACGCCCGGCTGTATGAAAAGTTGAAACCGTTCTTGATGCTGGGCAAGAGCGCGGTCCCTTATGACCAAGCCGCTGCTTCGCTGGAACTAACCGAGGGCGCCGTGCGGGTGGCAGTCCATCGTCTCCGGCGGCGTTATCGGGAGCTGTTGCGGGAGGAGATTTCCCAGACTCTATCCGATCCATCGCAGGCCGACGAAGAGATGCAATCATTGTTCAGTGCGCTCGCCGAGAGTTGAGCGCGGTGCCCGCAAAGTTGAGGTGTGCGTTATTTCTTCGCGCCGGCTTCCGTAACGGATTTCAAATCCGCGAGGCCCTTTTCAAATTGACCACCGATCATTTTGTCCATGCTCATGAACAGGCAGAAGGCTTTGGCGAGGAGATTGTTTTTACCGGCCATGGTCCAAGTCACTTCGGTTTGATTGCCTTGCGGCTTGAAGGTGAACTCCGTGGTGCTGACGCCCGCCATGGGCTTGAAGAATTCCGTCTTGAACTGAACAAGGGCATTCGGGCGGCTCTCGGTAATCGTCATGCGCCCGGCGCCGACATCGTTATTGCCGACCCACGCGTACGCTGCGCCAAGGCCGAAAGCCGGGCCTTCGTAGGTGAGTTTCATCGCCGGATCAATTTTCCCCCACGGGTTCCATGCCTCCCATTGCTTGAGCACGTTCACCTGCGGGAATACCGCGTCCGGCGGCGCGGCGACAACAACAGAACGCGTGACGCGGTAGTCCGCCGGTTGCAGGGCAACTACCACGAGAAACACGATGATGATTACGGCGATACCAATGAGGATTTTTTTGAACATAGATTTTCCTTCCGTTTTGAGTTCAGTTAATCAAGGCGGCGAATTTCTTCCGTTCCACCCAAAGTAGATACAGCGGGAGCACGACCACCAGGATGCCCATCGGGTTCAACAATTGCTTCGGGTCGGCGACAAAGATGTGGAACGCAAGAATGTTCAGAATAATCGGCCCCAGCACGAGCAGACCGAGGTTGCGCGTCTTCGGGATGGCGACTAGAACGCCGCCGAGGAGTTCAAAAATCTTCACGAACGTCATGTAACCCGTCGGCCCGAACGCGGCCATGAACATCGCGATGGGCGTGCCTTCCGGCAGTTTTTGCTCGGGCACAAGCTTGAGCAGGAATGTGACGCTGGCCATGAGGAACAACAGGCCAAGTATGACGCCGGCAATGATAGGTGGGTATTTTTTCATGGTTTGTTTGTTTGATAATTTCAGATTTTAGCCACCCGCCATCGCACCGACGACGAGAACTGGTTCTTCGCCCTTGAGCACCGCTTCCGGCAACAGCGTTTCCGGCGGTTCGAGCGATAAATCTTCCTTGCACGCGAAAAAGCGAATGAACGGTCGCCGCTTCAACGTACCATGATCGCGGATTGTGCCGCGCAGCATGGGATAACGTGCTTCTAGTGCGTCCAACACCGTACGAACCGTGACCGGACCCGCGACTTCCAGTTCCACCTCGCCTTCAACGCAAGCAAGGTTACGCAAATGAAATGGCAGGACGACGCGAATGGCGGGCCGGCCCGGCTTTACATTTGTGCCCGGGCTGCGTTCCCAACGCCACACGCGACCGTCTTCAGGATCAACCACCTCGCCGAGTTTCGTGAATCCGGTCTTCGTCAGAACCCGGATCGAGGCGTTGTTTTCCGGCAGCGTGTGCGCGCGAAGCAAGCGCACCCGGTCGTCGCCCGACGCAAACGCGATGAGTCTGCCCAGCGCTGCCGTGGCACATCCTTTTCCCTGCCAGGCCGGCACAATCCCGTAGGCGGCTTCCACCATTCCATCGGCATCGGGCGGCCCTTTGAAACCGGCACTGCCAATCACCTGGGCGACCATGGGAAGCACCACCGCGAACCCAAAAGTCCAGGGATCCGGGCCCCGGGCATTGCGAAGTTGCTCCAGCCATTTGGGGGAAACCTCGCTCGAGAAAAGGAAATCTCTCAGGCCGGCGGCGGGCCGCAGTCCGAAACCACGATGAAACGCCTCCTCGCTCTCCAGCAGCGCGAGCAAATGCTCTGCGGCATAAGGCCGCAGTTCAATGTCGAGAGCACTTGTGTTCACGGACGTAGCTTCGAATATCTATGACTTCCAATTTCCACCCGTCGTTCCGTCCGGGCTGGCAAGCACCACCTTTTAGCCGTCGGGATCCCGCAGCCAGATTTCCCAATGGTTCGGACCACCGTCACCGTCGGGCGGATTGCGATGGCGTGGCATCCCGTGCGCAAATGAGGGGCTGGAGACGCATGGTGTCTATTGGTAGGGACGCCGCGTTGCGGCGTCCGGACAGCGCAGCGCGCTTTCCCTATATTTTTGTCAGTTCAACGTCTGCACCTCCACCGACAGCACCGCTGGCAGATGTGCGGCGATGGTTGTCCAGTTGTTGCCGCCATCGGGTGAACAATAAACCTGGCCACCGGTCGTGCCGAAATAGATGCCGCAATCATCGAGCGAATCCACCGCCATCGCATCGCGCAGCACGTTCACATAACAATCCTTCTGTGGCAGACCGCGCGTCAGCGCCTCCCATTCGTTACCGCCGGTCTTGCTGCGATACACACGCAACTTGCCGTCCGGCGGGTAATGCAACGAATCACTCGTGATAGGCACAACGTAAATCGTCTCCGGCTCGTGAAAGTGGACGTCAATCGGGAAACCAAAATCCGTCGGCAGATTTCCACTGACCTCACTCCACTGATCGCCGGAGTTGTCGCTGCGCATGATGTCCCAATGCTTTTGCATGAACAACACATCGGGTCGCGACGGATGCAGCGCGATGCGATGTACGCAATGCCCGACCTCCGCGTCCGAATCGGGCAACTCGTATTGCGACTTCAAACCCTTGTTGATCGGCTTCCACGTCAACCCGCCGTCTTCCGTGCGGAACGCACCCGCCGCCGAGATCGCGATGTAGATGCGTTTCGGATTCTTCGGATCAATGATGATCGTATGCACCGCCATGCCACCCGCGCCGGGTTGCCAGAGATGCCCCTTCGCACTGCGCAAGTTCGACATTTCCTTCCACGTCTTGCCGCCGTCGGTGGTTTTGAAAATCGCCGCATCCTCCACGCCCGCGTAGGCTGTGTCGGGATCGGTGAGCGACGGTTCGATGTGCCAGACGCGCTTGAACTCCCACGGATGTTGCGTGCCGTCGTACCACTTGTGCGTACCAACTTCGCCCTCGTAGGCAAACATGTTGCTCGTGCCGCCCTTGGGCATGCCGTCGGGCCCCATCAAGTCTTCGAGTTTCGTTCCCGGCGGATTCCACGTCTTGCCACCGTCATCGGAACGCTGGATCAATTGGCCGAACCACCCGCTCGATTGCGACGCGTAAATCCGGTTTGGGTCCGCCGCCGAGCCTTTGAGATGATACATTTCCCAGCCCGCGAAATGCGGTCCGCTGACCTCCCAATTCTGGCGCTTGCCATTCGCCGTCAGGATGAACGCGCCTTTCTTCGTGCCGACCAACACTCGAACTTTGCTCATGGATTTCCTTTGGGTTGCGGTTGACTCAATTTCAATACTACGATGAAAGAACTGCGGTGTTAAGGACAACTTCCTGGGAATAATCTGTGAACGCGCCAAAGTTTTAACCGAAACCCCGCCCATGCTCAACCGAAAGAAAATCAGCCACGGATGGCCACAGATAAACACGGATTCGGTTGGGCGAGGCTACCGACGAGCCGGACAGGTTTACGCGACTTGAGCCGTTTGGGATTTGAGCCATTTGGGAAATGGTGAAAAGGATTTGCCAACGGCAAAGGCCGTCAGGCCGACTGAGCGAGAGCGATGGAGCCCAAGGCCGAAAGGAATACGGCGAAGCCGAAGGCCCGCTAGGGACGAACGAGCGGGCGCATGTGAGCCCATTTCGCGAATTGCCGCGAATTCAATTCCTCTGGTAGGGCGGCGTTGCCGCGCCGCCACTGCAAATCTGTTGCGAAGCCAAACCGAAAGCCCCGTCGGGGCGAAAGATAATAGCCCGGGGTCAGCGAACAACGTGAGCGCAGCCCCGGGTAAACGCCCCACAAAATAAATCCCCTCGCCCGTGGGAACGGGAGAGGTTGTTTGAGCGAAGCGAAACCGGGTGAGGGTCGTGGGGCAAAATTATTCCTCAGAAAGGAGCAGGCCGGGGTGAGGAGTCGAATTTAACCACGCATCCATTGCTTCACGCGTTCAACACATTGCGGCATGTTGTCGCGGAGTTCGTAAACCCAAAAGCGCATCACATCCCAACCGAGTTCGATGAGCCGCATGTTTCTAAGTTGATCGCGGCGCAACAATTCACCTGTCCAGTCCCGATGGTATCGCTCGCCATCAACCTCAATATGCGATCACGTTTTGCGTGGTCGCGACAATGTGGCGAGCGGCTATGTTTTCGCGTAGGCAAACATCGCGATCGAAGGCTTTCACCCGCGCGGCTGCTTGTTTCGCCGGCTTGAGGTCGGTGACCTCGCTTTGGTACGAGCTTCGTTTTCCGCAATCCGCGCCAGGACCAGTTTCTTCACCAGCGACATCGGCAACGGTTTGTCGGGCGTGAAACGAATCGTGCCTTTGCTAACCGCGAAACCCTTGAGTACTTTCCCAAAGTTCTTCTGCACCGCCGGACTCGCGGCGTAAAGCGCACAGTGCTTCTCCCACGCGCCGAAATAAACGAGTGGTCGCCCGTTGAATTTTAACCCGGCCAGCCCGTAACCGATGTATTCTTCCGCTCCCGGCGCGGCGTTGTGGATGGTTCGACGAAGTTTCTCGAGTGCGACCCGTTGCTCGGCACTCGCGCCGGCGAGATATTCGTCGATCG